>NZ_JACCLP010000003.1:0-234075 GCF_050937395.1 Treponema sp. OMZ 805
GGGGGGGGGGGGGGGGGGGGGGTATTATACTTTTTTCATTCATTTTGTCAAGTATCTCCTTTTAATATCAAGATTACATCAAACTACTGCATTATAAGAAATTGCCAAAGACGCAATAAGTTTTTAGAAATTTCTTACATTCAATGCTGTGGAGACTGCCCTTATAGCAGTGAATAGTTAGTAAAAAATCCGCTGTTATTATGGAATCCTTCACTTGTAGGATGCGTAGCCGGCAACCGCCTGCTTATAGAGAAATGCTAATATTTTTATGTATATCAACTTTCTCTAATAACTTTATGTTAAGATATTATCACTTTACCACCGACTTATTCAAGGTATGAAAAGCATCAGATACCTTCTGAAAATATGCATACTGTCTAAACCTCGTGTACAAGGACGTACAATGTTCACGTTGCCCGCCCCGGATGCCATCGCTAACAAATGTACTTCCGTGTACATTTGTTAGCTTCGAGTTTTTGTTCAAAACAACCATGGACGGCGGTGGTGTTAACGGAACATTTTTTTAACGGAGCCGAAAACGCCACGAGTAATTTCCCGTCCGACTGAGCGGGTGATGCTGTCAACTAAAATTCTTCCCAACCGGTCTGTGGTGCTTTGATTTTTCCGTTTTGCGGCTTCTTCCAGTCTTAACTTTGCCGCTTCCGCCCTTGCTTTGGCGTTTTCGGCTCGTATAAGCGCCGCTTCTTCTTTTGCCTTTGCTGCGGTTTCTTTTGCGAGTTGCTTTTCTTCGGCTTGGCGCGTTGCGGCTTCGGCTTGTTCGGTAAATTGCTTGGTAAGAATCTCGTAGGCGGATTCACGGTCTACAGGATCCTTGTATTTGTATAACAAGGGAGATTCTTCTACCAACGCTGTGATTTTAGCGCTATCAATTACACCTATTTTACTGTGAGGAGGCGCAATCAGTGTCCGCTGGGTTATGGAAGGGCTGCCGTCCTGCTGCAAAACGGAAACAAGGGCTTCTCCGGTTTTAAGCTGTGTGATGACTTGAGCGGTGTCGAACGCAGGATTGACGCGGAAAGTCTCGGCCGCAAGGCGTATGGCTTTTGCGTCCTTAGGGGTAAACGCCCTCAACGCATGTTGAATCTTATTTCCCAGCTGACCAAGGATAGCTTCGGGAATATCGGCGGGATTTTGAGTAACGAAAAAGACCGCAACGCCCTTCGACCGGATTAAACGCATAATTTGTTCAATCTTTTGAAGCAATATCTTTGAGCCGTTATCAAACAACAAGTGAGCTTCATCAAAGAAAAAAACGATTTTCGGTTTTTCCGCATCACCGATTTCCGGGAGGTTTTCGTAAAGCTCGGATAAGAACCATAGCAAAAAGGTTGAATACAGCATGGGCTTTTGGTACAGTTTGACGGCATTTAATATATTGATATATCCGCGTCCCTCGAATGTTTGCTTAAAAAAATCAGTGAGGTCTAAAGCCGGTTCGCCGAAAAAATTATCCGCTCCTTCATTTTCGAGCGTTAAAAGATTCCGCTGAATTGCTCCTATCGAGGTGTCGGAGATATTACCATATTTTAATTTTAAATCCTGCTTATTTTCACTGATATAATGGAGCATCGCTTTAAGATCCTTTAAATCCAAAAGCAATAGTCCGTCCTCATCGGCGACACGGAACGCAATATTCAATACGCCGGTTTGCACTTCGTTAAGGTCTAAAAGGCGAGAGAGTAACAACGGTCCCATTTCGGAAATCGTGGTGCGTATGGGGTGTCCCGTTTCTTGTAAGATACTCCACATCCGCACGGGATAACTTTTAAATTCAAAGTTTGAAATATGCAAGAGACTGAGCCGTTCTTGCAGTTTGACACTCGATTCACCTTTTTCGGCAAAACCGCACAGGTCGCCTTTCACATCCGGTAAAAACACCGGCACACCTAAATCGCTGAATGCTTCCGCAATTACTTTGAGCGTAACGGTCTTTCCCGTACCGGTAGCCCCTGTAATAAGTCCGTGTCTATTCGCCCTCATCGGTAAAAGTTCAACGGCAGCTTCGCCGCGGCCTAAAAAAATTGCTTCGCTCATAATGCTTTCCTTATAATGGTAATAAAGAAGGCAACCACTAAAAATATTTTTGATGCAGTTGCCATGGAATTTCGTCTCTAGGTCCGCTTAACCCGTTTAAAGAGTTCCTCGCGGGTAAGCACAATCCAGATTGGGCGGCCGTGCGGACAAATTGGTTCGGGAAGTTCAAAGGCTTGCGCCGCAATGCGCTGCTGTGTTACGGGATCGAGGATGGCGTGATCCTTACAGGCAGCGCGGCAAGCTGCTGAGGCTAAAACCTGATAGAGGATATCACCGGCATTTTTACGGACACCGGTGATGTCGCGGATAAGATCACGCTCCGTACCTGTCCACCGTGCCGGTACGGCGGTTACCTGCCATACGCCTGCACCTTCATCGGAGAGGGCAAACCCTGCCTTACACAGCAGCCCCTGATGTTTTTTGATAAACGCATCGTCTTCTTCCGATGAAGTAATAATCCGGTAGGGGATTAACAGCTCCTGTACACCGCCGGTATTGTGCCGCAGCTGCTCAAAGATAATCCGCTCGTGGGCGGCATGTTGGTCGATTAAATACAGCGCATCGTTTTTTTCTACCGCGATAAAGGTACCGGCAACCTGTCCGAGCAGCTTAAAATCTGCCGGAGGAAGATCCGGCGGCGGCTGTAAATACGCTGCCGTCCCCGTAGCCGCAGGCGGCGGAATAATATGCCCGCTTGCCGAATAGCTAACCGCCGCTGTCGCCGCTATTTGGCGGAATGCGCTACCGTATCCGCCCTGTGCGTCATCGTAGCCCACTTGGGTGCCGGATAACGTGCGGCCGTATCCGGCAGACAGTGCACCGGTATCGTTTCCGTACGCCTTTTCATATCGAGCATAGTCATCGGCTGCGGTGTCGGCGGCTGGGTTACCGCTTTTACCGTATCCATACAGGCCAGTTGTCGTGTCGGAGTGCGGCGGCTGTGGATATGCTTCTGTCGGAGAACCGTGCTGAAAATTTAGCGGGCGGGTAAGGCTTGGATCATACTTCTCTTTTAAGAGACTTGCAACGGTATGCTGTCGATAGAAGGAGCCGACGGCGCTGCTAACGGCATGGTGGATGGCGCCGTAATCTTGAAAGCGTGCTTCTTTTTTTGCGGGGTGGATGTTAAAGTCCACACGGGAAGGTTCTACCGTTAAGAATAAAAACGCAACGGGATGTCCACCGTTGGGAAAATAGCCTTCGCTGCCATACTCGATTGCCTGCGTAAGCCCGAACTCGGTAATCCTTCTACCGTTGACAAACACCATGATGGCGCGTTTGTCGCTGCGAACGACATCCGGACTGCCGAGCACAATACGGAACGAAAAATGCTCACCGCCTCCTTCGATTTCAAAAAAGAGCGCTTCGGGTTCTTTAAACGAAAAAGCTGCGAGGCAGCGTTCCCGCAACGACTTCGCAGGAGCAAGGAGAAAACGGAGCATTCCGTCTGTGATAAAGCGCATTTCGGTGTGGTAATGCGGCAGGGCTTTGTCAAGAAAGATTGTCCGGCACAGCGCAGTCTCGGCAGCCGCCCGCTTTAAAAACTGCTTGCGGGCGGGGAAGTTTTCAAAGAGGTTTTCTACCTGCACCACCGTACCGGCATTTAGACGCGCCGGAAGGATCTTTCCCAGCTGCAATTTCCATGCGGCGGGACCGTTTCGCGTCGAGGTAATCTCCAGATTGCTGACCGCTTTAATAGAAGAAAGCGCTTCGCCGCGGAAGCCGAGACTGTGCAGGGAAAGCAAATCTTCCGCCGTGGAAATTTTGCTCGTGGTGTGAGTGTCCGTACAGATTGCGAGGTCTTCACGGCTCATTCCGCAGCCGTTATCCGTAACCCGAATGCGGTCGATACCACCGCCCGAGATTTCCACCTGCACCTTTGAAGCGCCTGCATCGATTGCATTGTCTAAAAGCTCGCGGATAACGGCTGCGGGGCGGTCGATAACCTCTCCGGCGGCAATCTTCCGCGCTGTTTCCGCATCAAGCGCTTTTACCGGCTTGTAGACGGCGGCGGAATCAGCTGATTGAGATACGGTATCCATTGCTATACATCATCAACTGAAAAGAGTTCCAGTTCAGGCTTATCTTGCGGCTGCACCGGCTGATTCATCAATATCTGTACCTTGCTTTCTATTTTATCAATATCTTTTTCCAAAGTTTTAGCGAGTTTTATTCCTTCTTCAAAAGCGGCAAGAGCCTCTTCCAACGGAAGATCGGCGCTCTTGATTTTTTCGCTGATTTCTTCAAGACGGGCTAAGCGTTCTTCAAACTTTTTCAACGTATTCTCCTTCAACAGGGACAATCGCATCAGAACCTCCACGGAGAGCGGTTCCGTTCCGGTCTGCCTTCAGACAGGTCAATCTCAAGAAGTGCTGATTAATTCGCATTCGAATTAATCGGTGTTTCCCTGACATTTGCTTAACCCGCGTTTGAGGCTTTGCCGACGCAAAGCATAAGGCAAAATTGGCGCGAAAGTTGCATAAAAAGGGATTCGTAAGCTCCGTTGATTATCTGTTATTAAAATATATCTGTCAAGTTGCTATCTCGAATGGATTTTTTCCGCTCCATACGCATTCGTGTCGTCGTAAGATAAAGAGAGCATGCGACGCCTTATACTTTTTCAATATTCTATGCTATACTATCGATATGGCGCCTAAAATATGCCTTGTATTGACGGAAAATACAATTGATAAAAATATTCAACTCATTGAACGGTACCGTCCGTGGATCGATATTGTTGAGCTGCGGGCAGACTTTCTTGACCCGCAAGAGTTGCTGCACATCCGTATGTTTCCGAAAATTGCGCATATACCGGCTATCTTAACCATACGCAGATTTCTGGACGGCGGAGCATTCAAAGGCGGGGAAGGCTCCCGTATCACACTGTTTGCCCGCGGGCTTGCCTTTGCGGATACCGAGCCGCTTAATAATTTTGCATATCTCGACCTCGAATCCGATGTGCAGGCGCCGAGTTTGGAAGAGGCGGCGCAAGCCTTTAACATCGGCATTATCCGCAGTGTTCACAGTATCAAAGCGCCGATTAAAGACATCGCTGCTAAAATACAGGAAATCCGGCGGACGGACGAAGAAATTGTAAAAATTGCATATAAGGCCGATAGCCTTGCGGATGTAACGGCGCTTTTCAAACAAGCACAGCAACTTAACGGACAAAATATATTAATTGCGATGGGCAAGTACGGTATTCCTTCTCGTATTTTAGCGGCGAAACTGCATTCTTCAATTGTATATACCATGCCGCGGGAATATATTATACCACACCATTTAGAACAAGAATTCATCGATCCTATTACGCTCAACGAGCTATATCGCTTTCGCACAATAAATGATAAAACGAGCATATACGGGGTTGCCGGTATGGATACGACAAGAAGCCTCAGTCCTGCTATTCACAATAAAGGTTTTGAACGAAAGAATATCAACGCCGTCTATATCCCGATTTCGGCTGCGGACAGCAAAGAAGTTATTGCATTTGCCGATTGTACCGGAATAGCAGGTCTTTCGGTTACTCATCCGTTTAAATTCGATATTATTCCTTTTTTGGATTCGATCGGCCCCGCGTCAACTGCGTGCGGGGCTGTGAATACGGTACTATTTGACGGAGGCAAACGGCGAGGCTTCAATACCGATATCGACGGTTTTTCGCGAGCTTTGCAAGAATTTTTGAACGTTCAGAGCCTAAGGTTTAAACATGTCGCTATTATCGGTACCGGCGGAGCGGCGCATGCAATTGCCAATGCCGTACATCTGCTGCATGGGAAAGCCTGCGTTTTCGGTCGTTCTGCGGAAAAGGCAAAACAGCTGGCAGAACAGTATAACTTCCGATGGGCGGTCTTGGACTTGGCCTCTATCCGTATACTCAAAAAATATTCCGATGTGATTATACAGGCGACCTCTGTCGGTATGCATGAGGATGAAGATCCGCTTGAATTTTACAGTTTTTCGGGCGCCGAAAAGGTATTCGACGTTATCTATACTCCCGAAAAAACAGCGCTCTTAAAACGTGCCGAAGCTGCCGGCTGCGATATTTGTAACGGATACAATATGCTTCGGTACCAAGCATATAAACAATTTGAATTATTTACAGGAGGTTCCTATGAGTAATACGATAAGTATTGAAGATCAAAAAGTATTGGTTGCACACGCTGCTATTGACAAACTGATTTCCGAAGGGCTCATCCATTCGGGGATGAAAATCGGCCTTGGAACCGGCTCTACCGCGATGCCTGCCGTAAAACGCTTGGCTGAGTATATTGCAAAAGGGAAGCTAAAAAACATCGCTGCCGTTCCTACCAGTTTTCAGACATCAATAGCGTGCGAGGAATTCAACATTCCTATTTTTTCCCTCAGTTCGGGACGCATCAACGGCTCGTTGGATCTTACGATTGATGGAGCGGATGAGATTGATTCCAAAAAAAATCTGATTAAAGGCGGAGGGGCGGCTTTGTTGCGTGAGAAAATTATCGCCTATAACAGCGAACTGTTTGTCGTTATCGGGGATGAAACAAAAAGCGTCAAAACTTTAGGAGTCCATTTTCCGCTCCCCATCGAAATTGTACCGGAAGCACGGCTCAGCATTATGAAAAAACTTGAAGGCTACGATGTTTCGATGATTATCCGTGATGGCATCCGGAAAAAGGGGCCGGTTATCACCGATAACGGAAACTTCATCATGGATATCAAATGGCCGCCCAATACAAAAATCAATCCGGCAAAATTGGAAAGCGAGCTGAATGCCATACCGGGCATTATTGAAAACGGATTTTTTACCCAAAAACCTCCGCGCGTCTTTTTAAGCAACGCCAACGGAACCATCGAAGAATTCTAACAGATAAAAGGCAACCGCACCGGAAGTCAAACGGTTGCCTTAAACATTACCAATTGATAAAACATCACAAATTGATAAAACAACTTTATCCGAAAAATAGAGCAAGATACCTCTATAGCGTTGCTATCTCTTCAGCGCTTAAACCGGTTACTTGCATAATCATTGCGATATCAGAATGGATCTGCTTTAAAATTTTTGCACTTCCAACAACTTTTTTATGCCCCCCTGTTCTATGCCTTGTTCTATACCTTCAGCAAAGGCTATTTCACGTTCTTCTGCACGTTGTACTGCAATATCCTCTTCATAATTATATTCGGCTATTAACAATATTGATTACCTCCTCTTTTGCAAATATGCGGGCATCTGCGTTGTCTTTCCAGCACTTTTGAAAATAGTGGTACCGGATACAAGGCGCAGAGCGAATAACACCCGCAGGCACGGTAAAAATGTACCTCCTTGTACATTTTTACCTACGTGTTTGCTGCGCAAACACGCTGCTGTGCAGCAACACCGCCATCCATGGCGGTTCTGATACGTCGAGGATTGTTTTCAGTAACGGCATACGGGTATATAGCCCTTCCGTAAGCCTTTTGAAATAGACAGTACAGATACAAGGCGCGAGCACAAATTAACCGCAGGCTGTTGAAAAGCGTACTTCCGTGTACGCTTTTCAACGACAAGTTTTTTTGGCAAAAAACTTGCTTTTGCATGGAACCACGGACATCCTTGTCCGTTCTGAAATACCATTTGCCGTTAGCCTTTTGAAATAGACGATGCAGATACAAGGAATACGGTAAAAAAGTACCGCAGGCGTATCTTTGATACGTTGAGGACACTTTTTTACCGTATGACGCAGTAGATGCGTCGTATATTTTCAAAAGGACTCATTCTTTCCAGACTTGGAGAACCCCCGGCTGCTTCCCCAGCTGTTCGATAAATTCATCGGAAGAGGATACTTTCAGCTGCGAAGAGCCCTTCACCTGATAGACGGTATCGTTATCGGTAATATGGATAAAAATATCGCAGGTGCCTTGCGCGCCGAAGAGGAAATCCTTGAGCGGCTGGAACTGTAAATCGGTTTCGATGAGCGGATCAAGTTCAAGATGCACCTCTTTAATCGAACGCTCTTTCAGCTCATCGATGCTGACCATCGATTCAACGAGGAACGACGGCGTATCGCGCGAGCAGTCCACTTTCCCGATAAGGCCGCAGACAGTTTCAGGCAGCGCATTGGCGCGGTTTTCTTCCCACACCTTGGAAAAGAAGGTTAAATCGATGGTTCCGGTACGGTCTTCAAAGGTGCCGAAGCCCATCCATTTGCCGTTTTTAGTCTGATAGGGGCGGATACCGGTAATCATCCCGACGATGGTATACAGCTTTTCTTTCTGCGCACGCCGGAAATTAATCAGCTCCAGGGTAGCGCTGCGGTCAATCGCCTTCTTGTACTCATCGAGGGGATGGCCGGAAATATAAAAGCCCATCAGCTCTTTTTCGATACGAAGCTTTTCTTTTTGCGGCAAATCGTTGACCTGCTTAAAGGTAAAATCGGAAAACTCTTTAATGCCGGTATCCTCAAACAGGCTGGTTTGACCGACTGCCGAGCCCGCCTTTTTCTGTGCGCTGAACGCCATTGCCGCTTCAAGATTATCCAATAGCTCGGAACGGTTCTGCCCGAGCTTATCGAAGCATCCCGTCTTGATGAGCACTTCCAAGTTCTTCTTATTCACGGTGTGTAAATCCAGCCGGTCAAGAAAATCGATAAACGACTTATAGGGGCCGTGCGCGGTGCGTTCGGCGACAATATCGCGGGCAGCCTGCTCCCCTACCCCCTTAATACCGAGCAGCCCGAATACGATATCTCCTTCATAGACCGAAAAATATTCTTCCGAGGTATTGATGTCGGGAGCGTGAAGCGCAAGTCCCATCTTGTTCGCTTCACTGATATACTCCGGCAGCTTATCCGTCGAGGTAATCTCGTTGGTGAGGTTTGCCGCCATAAATTCCGCCGGGAAATTCGCCTTGAGATAGGCGGTTTGGTACGCCAGTACCGAATAAGCGGCGGCGTGGCTCTTGTTAAACCCGTAACCGGCAAAAGGAATCAGGATTTCAAAGATACGGTCGGCGTCTTTTTCCTTAAAATTGTTCTTTACGGCGCCTTCGATAAACCGCGTTTTCTCCTTTTCCATAACCTCTTTTTTCTTTTTTCCCATTGCGCGCCGCAGCAAGTCCGCTTGACCGAGGCTGTAGCCGCCGATACGCTGCGCTACCTGCATAACCTGTTCCTGATAGACGATAACGCCGTAGGTTTCCGACAATATGTCTTCGAGGCAGGGGTCGGGATATTGAATTTTCGATGCATCGAATTTCGATTCGATAAACTGATCGATGTAAGCCATCGGCCCGGGACGATAGAGAGCGTTTAACGCAATGAGGTCTTCTATTTTATCCGGCTTTGCGCGTTTCAGAATGTTCTGCATACCCTGACTTTCAAACTGAAAGACCGCGGCGGACTTTCCTTCACCGAGCATTTTAAACGTCGCCGCATCCTGCTCATCGATCTGCTCAATGGAGAAGTTCGCGTACTCCCGGCCCCGCTTTTTGATCAGGTCTTCCGTGTGTTTAATCAGCGTCAGCGTCTTGAGCCCGAGGAAGTCCATCTTTACCAAACCGCAGTCTTCTATTAAATCCATCGTAAACTGAGAAGCGGTCTTGCCTGTCTTGGAATCCTTGTACAGCGGTACATAATCGGTCAGCTTCGTTTTACCGATAACGATACCTGCCGCATGGAGGCTCGTGTTCCGGTTGAGGTCTTCAAGTTTTTCCGCAATGGAAAAAAGCTCCGTGTACCGCGCGTCTGAGCGCATTTCGGCGAGTTCGGGGACATCCGCAAAGGCTTTTTCAAACGTGAGCTTAGGATCGGAAGGCATCATTTTGGTGATGGCATTTACCTCGCCGAGCGGAATTTCCAACACCCGCCCGACATCCTTGATTGCGGCTTTCGGCTTCAATGTTCCGAACGTGATAATCTGACCGACGCTTTCATCACCGTATTTTCTGCGTACATAGTCGATAACCTCCTGCCGCCGTTCGAAGCAGAAGTCAACGTCAAAGTCCGGCATGGAAATACGTTCGGGATTAAGGAAGCGCTCAAACAGCAGTTTGTATTTGAGCGGGTCGATATCGGTGATCCGCATCGCGTAGGCGACAATGGAGCCCGCCCCGGAACCGCGCCCCGGCCCAACCGGAATGCCGTGCTCCTTCGCCCAGTTGATAAAATCCCATACGATAAGAAAGTACCCGACAAAGTCCATCTTCATGATAATACCGAGCTCATAGTCGGCGCGTTGGGTCATCTCTTCGGTAACGGGATTGTAGCGTTTTTTTAAGCCCTCGTGCACGAGGTGAGTGATGTACTCTTCTTTTGTTGCAAAATCTTCCGGTATTTGATACACGGGAAGAAGCGGCCCCGGCTGCGGAATTTCAAAGTTACAGCGATCCGCGATGCGGCAGGTATTGGACAGCATTTCGGGATAACCGGGGAACAGCTGTTCCATCTCCTCCGCCGATTTGAGATAGAATTGATCGGTTTCAAACTTCATGCGGTTGGTGTCGGAGCGGTTCTTTTTTGTGCCGATACAGAGGAGGATATCCTGCGCAACCGCATCCTTTTGCTCCGCATAGTGAGCGTCGTTCGTTACCACCATCGGCACGCCTATCTTGCGTGCAATCTCAATCAGCATCGGCGCAACCTTCTCCTCGTCGGCAATACCATGCTTTTGCAGCTCGATAAAGTAATTGTCGATGCCGAATATGCTGCGGTAACGTCTGACATGCGCTTCGGCCTCGGCCTTTTTGCCCTGCAACAGCAGCGACGGTAATTCTCCCGCAAGACAGGCTGAAAGGCAGATAAGCCCCTCGGAATACTGTGTGAGGAGCTCCTCGTCAATACGCGGTTTATAGTACATGCCCTCGGTGTAGCCTTTGGAACACAGCACCATCAAATTCCGGTAGCCGGTTTCGGTTTCGGCAAGCAGGATAAGGTGAAAGTATTTACGGACACCGGTATTGGTATTCTCCGGCTTTCCGAACCGGCTGCCGTTCGCAACATACACTTCGCAGCCGATAACCGGCTTTATCCCCTGCGCCTTACATTCACGGAAAAAGCGCAAGGCAGCAAACATATTACCATGGTCGGTCAGCGCGAGGGCTGTTTGTCCGAGGTTTTTAGCGGTTGTTACCAGTTGTTTTATGGAAGAAGCGCCGTCCAACAGCGAATAGTCGGAGTGCACGTGTAAATGAACAAAATCTTGAGGCATAGGTAAAACTATAGCAAAAAAGTCGGTATATGATAAGAGGCGGGAAATGCTAACGCATCTAAAAAGTTTGACATTTATAATTCACAATTCTTAATCAATAATTCCCCACCACTCATTCAGCATTGCCCGTGCCTCTTCTTGTAATGAAGGAACCACGCAAACTTCCAGCTGCTTGAGGTTATCGGTGCGGTAGGTGCGCCCAAGGGCTTTGAGCGATTCGCGTATCTTAGTACCGAGCGCAGGGTGTTCATCCAAATACGAAAGAATAATAGTAAAGACCGAGGCGGCGGAACACACTTTTTCCCATTCGGCAAGATCGGTGATTTCTTTGCGGGACGTAACACCGGTGTTGATGCAGTAATTGTAGACAGTATCGGGTATGCCGAGATACATACCGGCATATAAGGCAATAAAAAAGTAGGTAAGGACGTCCTCCGCCATGGTGCAATAGGTAAAGGGGATTTCTGCAAAAGCTTTTTGAACAAGATTCGTTTTAAAAAGTTTGCCCCACAAAAAGTCCGAATAGAGGTGTTCTATCAGAAATCCGTGCATAATTGCATCGCCGGTAAGAGTACCGAAGTACACATGCGCCGCTTTTTGTGCAAAGACGGCAACACGTGCTTCCGGTTCCCCTTCCGTACCGAATACCGCTGCCTTTCCGTGCACAATATCCGCGCCGGACGCACAGGCGGCATCGTACAGGATGTGAAGCGCATCGGAAGGCAGCTCATCGTCAGAATCGGCAAAGGCTATGTATTCCCCCGATGCAGCATTCACTGCCGTCCGGCGCGCTTCCACCAGCCCAAGGTTTTTTCCGTGTTCCAAAAACACGAGCGGCAGCCCCTGCTTTCGAAACTCCTTCGCATACGCTTTAATGATACGCTCAAGCTCTTTTGTGCCGGGGCTGCCGTCATTGACAATAATAGTTTCAAAAAACGGCGCATCCGCCTGCTGTAACACTGTGTCTAAAAACCGCCCGACCAGCCCCTCCGTCCCGTACACCGGAACGCAGAGGCTGACGAGCGGCTTGTGCTGCGCTGCACGCCCGAAGCGCACTGCGCAGCGTTGAATAAAACTCATCGTACGGGTTATTCCCAGTTAAAACCGGAGGATGAAGGCTCTCTTTGCAATTGTTTAGAGAATATCCCGCCAGCATCCTTTTCTTCCAGCAAGTTTTTGTCTAAGTCATATTCAAAAACTTTGTTATTGTTAGCTTTAACATGCGATGCAGTAATTCCGTCTTTACCCCAAGCACTGTCCGAAGCAATAACGAGCTTTTTCGGCTTAACGGCGATAAAGCGGTAGAATCCATAGCCGGTTCCCGGATTCATACCTTCCGGAGGTACGGGATTCTTTTCAGCGCGCTTTTCTGCATTACCGGAGAATGATGCCGTTTCTGCAATTTTATACAGTATACTGCCGTTTTTAAAGCTATCAAGTTGATACCCGCTATTATCTTTCATCCCTTTTTCTATCTTTGACGTAACAGCATACAGCACACCGTCGACTATCCGTAAGTCATAAATAGCTTCATTATACTCGTTGTAAGAGTCAGGATAAGTATGCGAATCTTCGGCAATGGCGGAAGAAACAATCGTTACATCCGAAGTGTCAGGGCTATCCTTCTTGTACTTTGTTACCTTGAGCGTATAGGTAGCGGACGGTACTGTTTGCTCTTTCGTAGCAACAAACACCCCATCCTTGTTTGCGGCAAGGGCAGTCATCGCTCCGGTTATATTTGTGTTCACGTTTGTCTCAGTTCCCAACCCAGAAAAATTGTCACCCCATATTAACTTAGATACCCGCCAACCGCCGTCATCATTTCCGTAATACAAGCAATTTTGCCCATCGGAAATATCTACCGCAATATATTTAGGTATCCGCGGTCCAATGCCTATCACGGGAGAATCTACTCCTGCAGTGCCGTCATAAGAAACGCCGTTTTTCAGCTCAAAGCGTCTAACCTTGTAATCATTCGAAGTATCTTTCCACAATATGTAGAGATTCCCCTCTTGGTCATAGCAGAAGATATCAGTAGGGTTTGCGAACGCAGAAGCTGCAAACAGCGTGTTATCCGGGGAAAAAGGATCTGTTCCGTCAGCACTTGTCCAATAGGTTATATTACCCCCATCATTCTTCCACAGCAGTATCTTCGTATCGGGGTATTTGTACTCAGGTTTTTGCTCATACCACGTTGCCGCCGTGTCTTCGAAGGTTATCGCATTTGTGTTCCGTTTAAATGCAGCGATGCGGTTTTTGTTGCTCTTGATATGCCAGTTTTCGTTTACATACTGAATATCCAGTCCATCGTCTGCAATGTAGATCTTTTCTTCGTCATAGCCGATAAAACCAATCGGATTGGAAAAATAATTGCCGTCGAAAGCAAGGCCTAAATCCGGATTGTCGGCTTTGGGATTAAGCCCTATCTTGGTTTCATCGTTAAGCGCACCGCCGGAATAGGTATAACGGACGAGCTGCCCAAGTGCATACTTTTCATGACCCAATCTTTGTTCTTTAAGCAGGCAGTACACGCGGTTTTGGTCGGCAAAGAGGCCGGTACACGCAGTGTTATTATTGACGACGGCGCTGGGTGGGCGAAGGCTAGGAAGCGTCTTTACAACCTTTTCTGTAAGCGTTAAGGCAGAACCGGACAACGCCGCCTCATAGGCGATGAGCTTATTTCCGTAAGATGGACTTGCCGCCGTTAAAAACAGAATATTGTTATATGCAGCAGCTACGGTTATGTCGTCAACGGCGCTGATAGACGAACCGGTGAGATTATACGCATTAGAACGGGTAAAAGTATTATGCCCGGTTTCTTTTAGCGCATAGGCTTGTTTAGCTCTATTGATTAAAAAAATAGTATTTGTTTTAGGATCAACCGTCATAGTTATCATAGCCGGAGAAGTAAGAGTACCGGCAGGCGGCAACAGAGCTGTGATAGCAGTCTCAAAGCCGTTATCTTTCTTACCTTCGGCATCAAAGCGGCTAAGATACCTTGAACCGCCCTTATCATACAGCACATATATCCGTCCAATACCGTCCCGTGCCGTTACCGGTAATATATAATTGCCACCGATGTTAACATTTGTAAGAAGTTCTTTAGCTCCAAGCTTCAAAGTAATTTCGGGATTTGCAGGATTATCGGCTACAACACTGAAAAGGATCTTCCCCACGCTCTTTGGCGTTTTTGAAAGCCTTACGGCAACATCATTGTTTCCGGCTGTAACGGTATGTACTACCGAACCGCTCCATTCCCCTGCTGCCGTTTTAACGGCAGCCTCTACTTTAATTATCTTTCCGATGGCAACATGAAGCGTAACAGATGTTGTCCCTTGTGCCAGTCGTGTACCACTATGCGCATCGGTAACGGTTATTTCCGTATTAGTATTGTCAAAACGGGGTAGCCCATTGGCAGGATCAACGGCACGGGCATCCCCACTCCCGATAACAATTCTCACAGTACCGGTCTCATTTCCGGCGGTCATACCGTTACATGCCGTAAACACAAGGCACAGCGCGGCAAAAAGAATGCTTACAAAGCTTACACATAATCTTTTCATATTCAGCCTCCTATAAAAAAGTCCTCTATAAAAATAAAAATCCCGATTCATTCGTTATCTTTTTAGATAATCTCACTTTACCTATTTTCCTGAACGTAGTATACACCGTTTCGCAGAAAAAATATAGACCTAACCGCATTATTTATAACACATTATTTGTGTGGAATTGACAGGATATATCACATCCCCTACGGCAACTGCTTTGATATGGAAACAAGGACGGTTAAAGATTCGGCGGTATGTAACCCATAATTTTGAATTACGTCTCTGATATGATACGAAGAGCACCGAGTTTACTCTGTGGTCGCTATAAAATAAAAACGCCATAACAACCGCTGGAAATAACGATAGTATGGCGCTTATGATATTAAAAATGACAAAATATACCGTTATTCCTCTGGTTCAAAATCATCAGGAATATCGAGGTTTGTGTATACGTTCTGGACGTCGTCATCTTCTTCGAGACGTTCAACCATTTTTAACACTTTACGGATTGTTTCTGTCTCCAAACTCATATACGTTGCAGGAACCATGGAAATTTCTGCAGAAACGGATTCAAAGCCTTTTTCCTGTAATGCTTCAAGCACGGAAGCAAAGTCGTTGGGGTCGGTTGTTACCGTAATAATACCGCCTTCGGCTTGAATATCTTCCGCGCCGGCTTCTAATGCCTCTTCCATCAGCTTTTCTTCGCTGACGACTTCGGCATCATATTCTATAACGCCTTTGCGGTTAAACATATAGGCTACCGAACCGGTTGCACCGAGGTTACCGCCGTTTTTAGAAAAGAGGTTTCGCACATTGGCTGCCGCCCGATTTTTATTATCGGTCAGCACTTCTACCAATACCGCAACTCCGCCCGGCGCATAGCCTTCATACAACAGTTCTTCGTAACTTGCACCGCCCAATTCGCCGGTGCCTTTCTTAATAGCTCTTTCAATATTATCTTTCGGCATGTTAGCCGCGCGTGCTTTTAATATTGCAGTTCTTAACCGGGGGTTACCGTTCGGATCCCCGCCGCCCATACGTGCAGCTATAGAAATTTCTTTAATAAACTTTGTAAACATCTGACCGCGTTTTGCGTCAGCTGCTCCTTTTGCGTGTTTAATTGTAGCCCATTTACTGTGTCCAGACATTATATACTCCTTCCGTCTTAAAAAGGTTAAAAAACAAGATGTGCGCAAAAGGTATAGCATACTATATGTAGCTCTGTCAATTACGCATCTTTTGGAAATATACAACGCATCTACGCCAAAACTATACATCCGTGTATAGTTTTGGCTACGAGTTTCGCGTAACCGCGAAACATCGCTTCTGATATAACCAGCGGCATCCGTGCCGCTACTGCAATAAATCCTCAACGTATCATCACGGACAGGGATGTCCGTGGTTCCAAACAGTAACCAGTTTGCAAGCAAACCGGCAGCTCAAAAATGTACAAGGACGTACATTTTTGAGCGAGGATGTCCGTGGTTCCCAGCAGTAGCGACGTTTTTGTGCAGCAAAAACTCGCGTTCAAAAATTGACAAGGAAGTCAATTTTTGAACTTGCCACGGACGGCGGTGGTTCCACGCAGAAGCGAGTTTGCCCTGCAGTATTTGTCCGATTGGGTTGATTTAACCGGAGCATAAAATTGAGATATGTCAATCAAGGATGTTGTCAATCAAGGATAGTAATTATCCCAACTTTGTGTTACACTAACTTAGGAAAGCACTGCTTAAATGCGCTCCTCGCTTTAATCAGCGCTTCCCTAACTATACCGCGAATTGCAGACTTTTAATATTTTTTATTTTATCTTGGATAGATGTGGTTTTATATATGCAATATCATTGCGAGGTAAACTATGGATCATCGTTTTAAAAGAATAGGCTCTATTTTTTTATCCATCGTAGTAACACTCTCTTGGCTTATTGTTTTTACTGCTTGCCGCGATACACGAGAAGCGGTTCTCTATCTCTATAATTGGACATACTACACGCCCGATTCCGTTATCAAAACCTTCGAAAAAAAATACAATGCCAAAGTTGTCTACGATGATTTTGCGTCAAACGAAGATATGTTTGCCAAACTCATGGCAGGTTCAAAAGGCTACGACCTTGTTATCCCATCAGCAGACTATGTTTCTATCATGATAAAACTTAATATGCTTGATCCTATCGATGTTTCAAAAATCCCGAACATCCGCTATTTACGTTCGGATGTACTCCATCGAATTGACTATGACCCTAAAATGGAATTTTCAGTACCGTATTACATGGGCGCTGCCGGTATTGCGGTAAACACCAAAGAGGTGCCCGACTATGAGCGCGGCTGGAATATCTTTGAACAGGCAGATTTAAAAAACAGAATGACGATGATGGATGATATGAGGGAAGTGCTCGGCGCTGCATTAGGTTCTTTAGGTTACGAGCCGAACAGCACCAATCCCGATGAGTTGGAACAGGCATATCAGTTAGTCCAAAATAACTGGAAGCCGAATCTCGTAAAGTTTGATGCGGACGGTTTTGCAAAATCTTTTGCGTCGGGGGACTTTTTAGCGGTACAAGGATATGCGGAATCGATTTTTGCGGAGTTACAAGAAGATCAAACGCAGTATGTCGATTTCTTTATTCCGCAAGGCGTTCATTCAGGCTTGTACATCGACAGCTTTTGTATTCCAAAAGGGGCGCCTCATCCTGAACTTGCACATGCCTTTATCAATTTTATGCTTGAGCCTACCGTTTATGCAGAATTTTTAGATACCTTCGGCTTTCCGCCTTCCATCCACACAGAGGCAGGATACTACCAAAAAAAGCGGCCGCACTACGCACTCGACGACCTTAAAGACTGCATTCTCAAAAAAGACCTCGGTGCAAACTTAGAGCTGTATAACAGCTTTTGGCAGCGGATCCGTTTTACACCGTAGGATAAGCCGACTTCAACCATCTTATAAGGACAAATATATCCCGATATTCTGTGTCAGGATATGTTGATTTAACTGTTGCATGTTATCATTACGGAAGTAATGTTGACCGCTAACAGCATATTGTAAGCTTACATGTCTAATAAGGCTGTATAGCGACAATTCAGAACCTCGGCTAATTTTTTAGCTATCTTTAAACCGATAACACGCCGATTGGCTTCCATCGCCGAAATATCCGTATAACTCACACCCGTAAGCCGTGCTAGTTCGGTGATAGAAAGCCCCGCACGGGTTCTATAAGCTGTAAGTTTATCGCCCGGGGTTATTTCTGATTTTAGTTTTTTATATAATTCCGTATCTTCCCATTTTTCAAGCCCATTATCACTTTCTTCGATATCAACCACCTGCGCTTGCGGATAGTGCTGCATAACCAAATCCTTAACGAGACGGGAGCCGATTCCTTTTATACTCACATTAATAGGGTGTACTTTCTCTACTACCTGCATAATATACCTCAATATTTATAGAGTTATTTTCACATGTCCAGCATGCAATGTATGAATACGTTAAATGACAATGATAAGTATTATCTGAAAGTTTACTAAAATTCGGCCAAGACGGCTGCATTACTCCTGTTTGTTTTAAATCTTGAAGTAAATCAGCAAATAATACCTGTACAGATTTAGGCGCTATTTCTTCGCACGATTTAGAACATCGCATTTCAAGGTAACCTATTCAGAAACGGAACTTTCCGAACAGGTTTAATTTAATATTTCGACGCTTTGTGTCAGGATTTTTCTCTAAAAAAATTTTATTGCCGTTTTTTCATTTTGTGCGTACATTTATTGTATGAACATAGACAAATACACCGTTAAAGCACGTGAGGCATTGCAGGATGCAGCCTCGCTTGCAGAACAGGACAATCACAGTCAGGTTGAGCCGGTTCATCTCTTATATAAACTCTTGGATCAAGAGGAGGGGATTGTACCGCCGCTCATTGAGAAGATCGGTGCATCAACGGATCAGATCCTTGATGCGCTCGATGTTATTTTGGATAAAAAACCGCGGGTAACCGGAGACTCTGCACAAGTCTATATGTCGCCGGTTTTAACAAAACTCTGCGCTCAGGCGGAAAAGCTCGCCGCTTCGCTCAAGGACGAGTATGTTTCCACGGAGCATCTCCTCCTTGCGCTTACAAAAAGCGATGACGAGGTAGGCGAACTGCTCCGCTCGCATGGCATTACCTACGATGCGGCGTTGAGAGCCTTAAAGGATGTGCGGGGAAATCAGCGGGTTACGAGCGAAGACCCCGAAGCGACGTTCAACAGCCTCGAAAAATACTGCCGCGATTTAACCGAACTTGCCCGGGAAGAAAAAATCGATCCCGTTATCGGACGCGATGAAGAAATCCGGCGGGTGATGCAGGTACTGTCGCGCCGCACCAAAAACAACCCCGTATTGATCGGTGAGCCGGGTGTCGGTAAAACCGCTATCGTAGAAGGACTTGCCCGCCGGATTGTGTCCGGGGACGTGCCGGATAGCCTGCGCGGAAAAAAGCTCTTATCGCTTGACCTCGGCGCTTTGGTTGCCGGTGCTAAGTTCCGCGGCGAATTTGAGGAGCGCCTTAAAGCGGTTATCTCCGAGGTGCAAAAAGCCGAGGGCAGTATCATCCTCTTTATCGATGAGCTGCATACTCTTGTCGGCGCCGGTGCAAGCGAAGGGGCGATGGATGCTTCCAACTTGTTAAAGCCTGCATTGGCGCGCGGTGAGCTGCGGGCGATCGGCGCTACCACCTTGGATGAGTACCGCAAGTATATTGAAAAAGACAGCGCCCTTGAGCGCCGCTTCCAGCAAGTGTACTGCCCCGAACCGAACGTAGAGGACACAATTGCCATTCTGCGCGGCTTGCAAGAAAAGTACGAGATACACCACGGCGTGCGCATTAAGGATGAGGCGCTCATCGCGGCGGCGGTGCTTTCCAACCGCTATATCACCAACCGCTTTTTGCCCGATAAGGCAATCGACCTCGTAGACGAGGCGGCGAGCAGGCTCAAAATGGAAATTGAAAGCCAGCCGGTTGAGCTTGATCAGGTGGAGCGCAAAATCCTCCAGATGAATATCGAAAAGGTGTCGCTTTCCAAAGAAACTGATGCCGCTTCAAAAGAGCGGTTGGAAAAGCTGGAGCAGGAGCTGTCCGACTTAACCGAAAAGCGGAACGTGATGCAGGCGCAGTGGCAAAACGAAAAGACCCGCATCAACGAGTCGCGGAAATATAAGGAAGAGCTTGAGCAGTTGCGCCGCGAAGAAACGCAGTTTACACGCGACGGCAATTTGAACAAAGCTGCCGAGCTCAAATACGGACGCATACCGGAGCTGGAAAAAAAGATTTCCGCGGTTACCGCAGAGCTTGCAAAAAAGGCCGGCAGCAGCGGGCAGCTTCTCCGCGAAGAGGTGTCAGAAGAGGATATTGCGAAGATTGTTTCGATGTGGACGGGTATTCCGGTTGCAAAGATGCTTGCAAGCGAACAGCAGAAGTACCTCGACCTTGAATCGGTGCTGCAAAAGCGGGTTGTCGGACAGGATCAGGCGGTGCAGGCAGTTGCCGATGCCATCAGACGGAATCGTGCAGGACTTTCCGACCCGAACCGCCCGCTCGGCAGCTTCCTCTGCATCGGACCTACCGGTGTGGGGAAAACCGAACTGGCGCGCACCCTTGCGGACTTCCTCTTTAACGATGACCGGGCGCTTACCCGTATCGACATGAGCGAATATATGGAAAAGCATTCGGTGAGCCGCTTAATCGGAGCGCCGCCCGGCTACGTGGGCTATGACGAAGGCGGGCAGCTGACTGAAGCAGTGCGCCGCCGTCCGTACAGCGTGGTGCTCTTTGACGAAATCGAAAAAGCGCATCCCGATGTGTTCAATGTCTTTTTGCAGATACTGGATGACGGGCGGCTGACGGACGGACAAGGCAGGGTAATAGACTTCCGCAACACGATTATCATTATGACGAGCAACCTCGGTTCGGAGCTGATTTTAGCGGCGGATACCCCGGAGGAGATGACTGCACAGATTAAAGACCTGCTCAAGCAGCACTTCCGCCCTGAGTTTTTGAACCGTATCGATGAGCTTTTAACCTTTAGACGGCTCGGCAAAGAGCAGATCCGCAAGATTGTCGACATTCAGCTGCAGGCTGTTTCCGCACGGCTTGAAGCGCGCCGCCTGCATTTGATTGTAACGGATGCTGCAAAGGACTTCCTCGCAGACATCGGCTACGATCCCTTGTACGGCGCACGCCCCTTAAAGCGGGCTATCCAAACCGAGCTTGAAAACAAGCTTGCCAAAGAGCTGCTTTCGGGCGCTTTTGTCGGTAAAACCGACATTACGGTGGATGCCGGAAAGGGCGGCTTGACGTTTAAAGCGTAAGGCAGATAATGCTTTAATTGATAATGGGTAATGGGTAATCAAAACGGCTTAAGTACAATATGCGGTAATTACCCATTCTCCATTACAAACTCATATAATCTCATAATACCATATTATTTCACCCTTTTTGAATCATGCATTGCCTTTATTATTCTCTCTGCAATCATGTTATGCGATTCACTCATCTTAAAAGAAGCAATTCGGCTTAGTGTTTTACCGTATAATTTACTTCGTCTTTCAAAAAGCTTGTCAACTGTTAAAGTCATTTTATCTTGGAACATGCCTTCCATTTCGTCAATGTTGCTTTGGAAATTTGTCAAACGAGAGACCGTAAGCGTAATATCCGAAGAATGAATCGCCACCAAAACAACTGAAAGGGCAATGATGATGCCATCGGGTATTGGAGCAAAAGCTCGTTCATAAAGCGGAATCAAATATTTCATAATGATAATTGACCCTAGCCCAAATCCGATGGAAGTAATTACACTTGTCCTGCCGTTTAGATTCAGTGGCACATTACTATAATCCCACCATCTTGCATGAAACTTTTTTTCAAGAATATATGATGTTGGATACTCTAATATCATACTAACGAAAAATCCAATAATAAATATCATCCACCATGAAAGTTGATGAACTATCCCAAGCGAAATAAGATCATAAAATAATAATCCTATGGTTGCGCCAAAACCGTATATGGGACATAAGGGACCGTACAAAAAACCTCGATTTTGCCATTTCCTTTCTTTGGCTGTGCAATATATGCTTTCCCATATCCAGCCTAGGACACTAAAAACAAAATATGCTATTAAATATCTATTTAATTCCATAAATCTCATTATATCATAAATAATAAACCGGATAAATCAGCGGTTGCCGGTTTGTTGGCGCCCAAAGAGTGTCCATATTGTCAAAAAAAGGAAAGTAGTAGTATAATAACCCTTATGAACAGTTGTGATTATCGTATTTTTTGGGAAGAAACCGTTAAACAATTAAAGAATGAAATAGGTGAGCAGGAAATATCTATGTGGTTCTCACGTATTGTCTACGAGAGAGCTTCGGATACAACTATCGTTCTATCGGTTCCTTCCGAATTTTACCGCGATAATGTGCGGCAGCGATATGAACTCTTTATCGAAAAAAAATTATTGGAGCTGCTTGGCTCTCGTATCAACATTGAATTTGAAATAAAAGTTCCGGAGAATACGGATAACCACTCATCACCTAAAAAAAATGCGCATACACCGGCAGCATTTTCAGCAGCAACTCCTCATAACCCGCAAAAAACGGCAGTACCCGAAGAAAAAAAGAAGCATCCCCTTTTGAATGAGCGCTATACGTTCGATAAATTCGTTATCGATGCGGATAACCCGCTTCCCGCGAATGCTGCGATTGCCGTTTCGAAGAATCCCGGAACAGCCTATAACCCGTTGTTAATTTACGGCGGCGTAGGGTTGGGTAAAACACACCTGATGCAGGCGATTGGTAATGCGCTCTATCAAAGTACCAATCTGAAGATTTTATATGCACCTGCCGAAACCTTTACGAACGAATATATTGCTCATGTGAATAAAAATAAAATGCATGAATTTAAAAACAAGTACCGCAATGCGGATGTTCTGCTGCTTGATGATATTCACTTTTTGGAAAAAAAAGAAAGCACACAGGAAGAATTGTTCCACACTTTTAACGCTCTCTACGAAAGCAACAAACAAATCGTATTTACCTGCGACCGTCCGGTAGAAGAGTTGAAAAACTTAACAGACAGGCTTCGTTCCCGCTTTACCCGCGGTTTGAGCATCGACTTAAAGATACCTTCGTATGAGACTCGTTGTGCCATTTTATTTAAAAAGCTTCAGGATGAGCATTTTTCCATTCCCGACGAGGTAGTACACCTGATTGCAAAGAATATTTCTTCCAATGTCCGAGATTTGGAAAGTGCGCTTACGAAATTGGAAGCGTATTCGGAACTTACCGGCCCCATTACGCTTGAAAATGCGCAGCAGCTTTTACAGGATACGTTTGGATCTCCCCGCCAGCATAATATTACACTCGACACGATTCTAAAAATCGTCGCGGACTACTTCAGCATTTCGTATATCGATTTGAAAGGGAAAAAGCGGACTAAGAATATCTCTTTCCCGCGACAGGTTGCAATGTACCTCGCCCGGGAAATGACAGAGTTTTCTACCACGGAAATCGGTGTCGAATTAGGCGGACGGGACCATTCGACGATTATGCACGGACACCAAAAAATAGAAACGCAGACAGCGCTTGAGCCTTCGCTCGAGGTTACCATCGCCGAACTGAAAAAACGTATCACCAACGCCAATCAATAATGCCAAGAAAATGTTTGGCAAAATCCGGATTCTATGGTATACTGATAATGTATGACTTATGCATCTTTGTCTGCAACGCTCTCAATGCCATACACAACGGAAGATGGAAATGCTTCTTCCGATATTGTGGTGTTCGATAAAGACGAACACGCGGTAATCGAACAGATTCTAAAAAGCTTACAAGCTTATGCCCCCGGGGTACTGAGCAACATTGCAAACTGTATTACAACATTAGAACAAGTGGCGGTGGCTGTCTCCCGCTATCCCTCAATACAACGCAGCACTGTCCTTGCAGGTGAACATCGATCGGCAGAAACATTGATTGATACCCTGTGCAGCAGCGCTCCCGCTTCCCGTTTGCTGACATTACCGACAAAGGTTATCCTCGGTAAAAGCTTTCTGATTGCCAAATTTCAAACTTTTTCCGCACTTACTAAAATAGCGATGAATGCTTTTTTTGAAGAAAAAGATATACAAGCGCTGCGGCGGATTACACTTCGCGCTATGTTCGCTCTTATGGCGGAGGATGTGTATACGATGCTTCTTGATAATGCCGACCTTCAGCATGAAACACGAAAAGATATAGCGGAGTTATTAACCGAACTATGGGAACATCGGCTGGATGAGCACTCCTCATCGTTTGCACTTGTCTTACACAAGGTCTGGACAGCGCGGAACAAACTTGCGCCGAACTTCGGCAGTATGCTCGGCGTAAGCGAACTCTTTCTTCTTTCAATGGAGCTGGATGAATCGTGGGAACGGTTTATGATTGCAAAGTTGGAGTATCCGGAGATCGGCCAAGCATTGGAAGAATTCTTATTCGGCATCTCGTATGAAAAGATCAATTTTATCCGAAATGTTTTGAAGGAAAGGAAAGCTTCCGCTCTCAGCAGAGACGAGGCATACAAGCTACTCGGCTTCAAGCGAGAGTTTCCAAGGGATGATCCGCGCGGTTTCTATACTTCGTTTATTGAGCGAAAAAGCAATGCCGAATCGCGGCGGAGGCTCCAAGTACCCGGCCCCAAGCGGACGCTCGAAGACCTCTACATTCAGTTTATCTTTGAAGAAGGCCTGAGCGATAAATAATCCCCCCCTGCACAGCATATTGCCGGCAGGTATTAACCCCGCCGCACGAATCAACACTACAGCTGCTACAGCGCAAGTTTTAAGTCGCCGTCTTTAATCCATCCGATTTTCCGTAACGGTACGGTAAAAAGGAGCGTTAGTACGGCGGGGGCGATAAAGTGCAGCAGCAAGATGGAAAGATAGATGCTCGCAGCGCTGCGGCCGGTCTGCTCCATCGCTGTCAGTGCGCCGATTTGCCCCACCAATCCGCAGGTTCCCATACCGGAGCCGATGGGAGTATTTTCCAGTTTTAACAGTATCGTCGAAATCGGCCCCAGTACGGCGGAAGCGGCGATCGGCGGTATCCATATTCGGGGATTCTTAATAATATTCGGCATGTGGAGCATACTGGTACCGATGCCGACTGCAACGCTGCCTCCGAAGCCGTTATCCCGATAGCTCATCACCGCAAAACCGATCATTTGAGCACAGCATCCCGCCGCCGCCGCTCCCCCTGCAAGCCCCGAAAGAGAAAGCATCATACAAAGCGCCGCGCTGCTAATCGGCAGCGTGAGAATAATCCCGACCAATACCGCAAGGCAGATACCCATCAAGAACGGACGCAGGGTTGTCGCTGTCATAATGACGCCGCCGAGCCAATTCATACAGGCAGACATATACGGCCCGAAAAAAACAGCTATTACGCTGCCGGAAAGGATGGTTACCGTCGGCGTTACGATGAGGTCGACCTTTGTCTCTTTAGAAACCAGTTTTCCCAGTTCGGTACCGACAATGGCGGAAATAAAGGCGCCGACTGCGCCGCCGAACATATTACCGGCATACCCGACAATAGCAGCAGAGAACAAAACAAAGGTATGCGCTTTAAGCGAATGCGCAACGGCGATACCGATGGCAGCGCCAGTCATATCGCGGCATATCGGCCAGATGGTATCGGTCAAGAAGGCAATATGCAGCTGCTGTCCTACAGTCCTCAGGATTGTTCCGACAAGCAGGGATGAAAAGAGTCCCATCGCCATAGCGCTCATCGCATCAATAAAATACCGCTTACCGGAAATCTCTATATCTTTCTTTTTTAAGAAAAGCTGTAATTTGTTCATATCGATACAAATCTCCTTATTCGTGCCAAGGGTTTAATCCCCGGCGATATTGTTTATCGGGATAGGATAGACCGCTTGTACGGCGGCAGAAAAAGCGCCGGTGCGTCCCCGTATCAGCTGATAGAATTGCAGTTTGCCGGTACCGACAGACGGTTTACCGGTCTCGATAGGCGGTTTACCGGTACCGATGGAGAGAATAGCAAAGCCGCCGTAGGATTTACCGCGGGGACGCAAGGGGCTGCCCGGATTGATAGCTGTAACGCAGCCAAATCTTGCGATACTTTGAATATGCGTGTGCCCGTATACGGCGATTGTGCAGCCGAGGCTTTCGGCTGTCATGCTCAGTTTACGTCCGTCAAGTTCAACATGATGCAGATGCCCGTGCGCCAATAAAATATGCTGTCCTGCAATCATCTTTTGCTGATATACCGGCAGCCCGAACGGTTTCGGATTTTTGCTATCGGGGAAAATCGGCGGATAAAGCTGACTGTCGCAGTTCCCCTGTGCCATAATAATAACCGGCGGAATGGTTATCCGACCGGCAGCAGCTTCGCGTACAACGGTTATGATGTCTTGAGCGCCGTCTCCGGCAAAGAGGCAGGCTTGGCATTCCTCGCTAAAAGCCGATAAAATCCACCGCACTGCATCTACGGCTCCATGCGTGTCGGAAAGCAACAAGACAGAAGCAGTATCCGCATATTGCAGCCGGTTATAGAAAGCGGCATCGGCGATAACGCCGTTTTCGCAGCGGGTAAAACGGTTCATTGTTTTTCCCCTACGGCGCTTCCCCGCTCTCCGGTTACTGCGGCGCCCGTTTCCGGTTCCGTACCATCTGCCGCCCCGCCGGACGAAGGCGGTGATAAAATAAGATAGTTATACGAGCTGATATTCAGTTCCGGGTCTTTATACGGATGCAGTGCATACGGCGTACCGCCCCATGCCGCTATCCCCTGCTCTTTTAGCATGGCTGCCGTTGTTGCAACCGCCCGCGCAAACCGCGGAAACGGCTCCTGTTCCGGCAATTCATTGATTTGCTCTACAGCGGTTACGGCACAGAGCACCAGCGTCTGTACATCATGCGCAGGGATATTCACCGCCCTGTCGGCCTTTGCAAACGAGTCGGGCAGTTCAAAGTCCACAACAACATCGCTGTAGGCTTCGAGCGGCAAAATCTCTTCTACCGGCAACAGGGAAAAAATATGCAAGTCAGGGTATTTTTCTTTAGCGATACGCAGTATACGGGCGCCGCCTTCGGGAATACCGATAGAAATAAGCGCCTCAACAGGCTGTGCCGCAAGCCGTTCAGTAATCATGGAAAGCCGCGGCTGTTTTGTCTTTGCGGTCATATCGCTGTAGCTTAAAATATGCAGGTTCACCTTTAGACTTTCCGCCGTATAAATATTCGAAAGATAGGTAAATAAATCGGAATACTGATAAAAATCTTTTCCCAGCACAAATAGCAGAGGATGAGCAATGTCCTTCTTTTGATAAGATTGATTGCGTGAACCGCTTTTCCCACCACAAGAAGCAGTTCCGACGATTAGTGCGGTAATTAAAATTATCAAGCCGATACAAATAACGGTTTGTGTAAAACGGCGCATTACAAAACAGTTCCCCAAATACGATGGATGCGCTGCAACCGAGGAGGATGTATCAGTATTTTTTTTCATAATTAAATACGCGGCATTTAATTTGAGGCCGCAATTCCTTTTAAAAAATTACGTAGCATAAAAGCAATCAGCATGGTTCCTAAAATCATAATGAGGGAAAGTGCGTTGATTACCGGAGAAATACCGTACCGAACCATCGAAAACACATAGAGCGGCAGCGTCGTGGAACCGGGGCCGGACACAAAAAAGGTTATCACAAAGTCTTCAAGCGACAGCGTAACCGACATAAAAAAGCCGGATAAAATCGCCGGAAAAATTGCGGGAATTATAACCTTGAACAAGGTCTGCCGCTCCGTTGCGCCGAGGTCGCGTGCGGCTTCGACAATTGAAAAATCGAACTCTTCAAGACGGGCAAGCACCAACAAAAACACAAAGGGCAAACAGAAAGTGATATGTGCGATAATAATAGAAAGAAAGCCGAGCGGTATGTTGATTGCCGAAAAGAAAATCAGCGTAGACATACCGATGACAACTTCCGGCAGCACCATCGGAAGAATACTCACCGCTTGTACATACCCTCTACCCCGAAACCGATACCACTGTACGCCAAGCCCCGCAAACGTACCGATAATAACGGAACACAATGCCGAAACAAAGGCAATAAATATGCTGTGCCAAAATGAAGTCCACAATTTTTCAGATTCTAAGAAAAGCGCGGCATACCATTTAAGTGAAAAGCCCGACCATACGACCGCCTTACCTTCGTTAAAAGAAAACACTGCAATAATTACAAGTGGCAAAAACAAAAACAATAGTACAAACACCAGCACTGTAGAGGAGAACCAAGAGCTGTTAAGATTCTTATATGCGCGCCGTGCATGACGCGCCGGTTCGGATTCCCGCTTGCGCTTCCCGAATTTCTGAATTAACCGCCGGTACGGGCTTTTTGCTAAACTATGCCGATAGGGAACCGGCAACGCTTGCTGTTGTAAATCTTGCGGTATATCAGACATGCTCACTCCTCGTTCTTCACTATTTTGCGGCTTGCTTTTCTTGCTTAAAGCTGGCGTACATCATCCAGAGAACACCGGCGGCACTGACGGCGGTAATAAGCACCGAAAAGGCAGAGGCAAGCGGCCAGTTGCGGATCTTCGTTACCTGATCGACAATCAAATTACCGAGCATATAAGAGTCCTTTCCACCGACAAGGAGCGGTACGGTGTACGAGCCGAATACCGGAATAAAGGTAAAGATAACGGCGGTCATGATTCCGGCACGGATATTCGGCAGCATGACCTTAAAGATAGCCTCTGTTTTGGTAGCGCCAAGATCTCGTGCGGCTTCCAACAGTGAAAAGTCAAACTTGTCGATAGCCGAAAAAATCGGAAAAACCGCATACGGGATAAACATATATACCAACACAAGAATGACTGCTTGCTGATTGTACAAAAACGGAATGCTTTCCGTAATGAGATGCATCTTTTTCAAAAGCCCGTTAAGAAAGCCTTGAGTACCGAGTATCGAAATCCACGCATTGATTCTGATGAGCGAGTTTGTCCAAAAAGGAATGATAATCAAAAACAAAAAGAACAGCTGATGCTTACTGCGCGCAATTGCATATCCGGCAGGAAGCGCAAGCATGATACAAATGAGCGTTACGGCAATACTGACACAGAACGTCCGCACAAATAATAGCCCGTAGCTTGCAGTAAAAAGCTGAATATAGGCGCTGAACGTGAAATGCCGCACAACTCCGCCGTACAGTCCTTTTTGAAGAAAACTATACACGCCGATGATGAGAAGCGGCAGCACAAAAAAGACGGTAAACCATGCCGCCATCGGAAAGGTATACAAAAAGGCGTACCGCCGCCGGGAATGATCCTGCACCATAGTCTGATATACCTTTATGTTAAATCTTCGACGATGTAGCCGTCATTAGCTGCCCACGAAACATATACCGTATCCTTCCATTCAATTTCAGGCCCGTCTTCAAGATAGTTTTGATGCTGCTTAAAAACCTGCACAACCGTACCGCATTCCAGTTTTACAAAAAACTTAGACTGAAAGCCGGAATACACCGGTTCTTCAACCTCGCCGCGGAAAACATTCAATTCTTTTGTCGAAGAGGACGGCTTTTCCAACGAAATACGGATTTTTTCCGGCCGCACGGTAAAGCATACGGGCTGCCCCGCCTTAGTTTTATCGTAGTCGGTGATCTTAACCGAAGTTCCCAACGCCGGAGTGTCAAGCGTAACCATAAAGCCGTCCGTATGCGGCTCGCACGCAACTACGGTTGCATCAAAGAGGTTTGTTTCGCCGATAAACTTTGCAACAAAAGCTGTGGCAGGCTGTTCGTAAATTTCATACGGACTGCCGATTTGCAGCACCTTGCCCTGATTCATCACCGCAATGCGATCGGAAACGGAAAGCGCTTCACTTTGATCATGGGTTACAAAAATAAAGGTAATACCGATTTGATCGTGCAGTTTATCAAGCTCAATTAAAAGATTAGCCCGCAGCTTAGCATCTAATGCGGAAAGCGGTTCATCCAGCAGCAGTACCCGCGGTTCGTTAATCAGCGCACGGGCAATCGCAACCCGCTGCTTCTGCCCGCCGGAAAGCTGAGACGGCTTTTTGTAGATATGTGCATCGAGCTGCACTAAATGCAGGTATTCTTTAACCCGCCGGTCAATTTCGTCCTGCGGGCGCTTACGAATTCTGAGCGGAAAGGCGATGTTTTCATACACGGACAGGTGCGGAAAAAGCGCGTAGGTTTGAAAGACGGTATTCGATTGCCGTTTATGGGCTTCTATGCCGACAATATTTTGCCCGTCAAAGGTGATAACTCCCGAATCAGGCTGTTCAAATCCGGCAATAATGCGCAGCAACGTTGTTTTCCCACAACCGGAAGGCCCCAATAGCGAGAAAAACTCCCCGCGCTTAATGTGAATAACGGCATTATCCACCGCATGAAAATCTCCAAATGTTTTTGAAACATTTTCGATTGAAACTTCGCACCCTTTCACTGACGCATCGCGCCCCCTTCAACTCGTTATAGGGCACCTCTAAAAACGTTTAACCGATAGCCGGACTTTTAAAGATGACCTACTATATTTGAAGCATTTAGCGGTTTATGTCAATATGCGGGATGGGGTAAACACAGCATTACTTAATTGCTTCTACTTCCTGCTTGCTGAGTGTTCAAGTTTCATACAGTATACCGCACTTACCGCCGTTTTGTAAGGGATACTTTTTAGTTGGTAATATGTATGTACTGCGTGCCGCCTTCCGGGGGAAGGCGGCTGCCGACAGTGATTGCTGTACCCTATAGGGTTAGTCTGCAACAAAATTGTTAGGGTTATTGCACGGTCCTTCAATTACAGAGCCACCCGAACCGGCATAATGGTATTCAATCGTGCCTCCCGTCCAGTTAAATGAATTAGGGTCAGTCATTGGATTTGCGTTATATACAGCGATCCCTTTTTTAGGAGTATCTTTTACTCTATTAAGAGAAAGTTGTCCTTGTTTTAACTCAAGTTTTCCGCCGGATGCAATATAAACACCGCCGCCCTTAGTCGCTTCACAAAGACGGATATAAGTTTTATTATTATTATCAGTAGTATTATAACCATCGATCGTGAGGGTACCGCCTGCACCGATATAGACCCCTCCTCCCCAACAGCCATAGACCAGACTTTTGCAGTCCGATATTTGAGTTTTGCCTTTCATCGTAACGGTTCCCTTGTATATGGCAATTCCGGCTCCATGTTTCGTACCGTTTCCGGAGGTGTAACAGCTTGTAATACTAACATTTTCCAGCGTAAGCGATTTATTAGAGCCATCGTTTTCCAACAGGATACCGCCGCCGCCTTTCCCATCTGAAGCCTGTCCTTTTTCTAACTCCATATTTTTAATGGTAAGCTTCCCCCCATTTTTAATGGTAAAGATTCTGCATTCTTGGTTGGCAGCAAGTGAGACATGTTCCGATGCTACTCCTATGAGGGTTATTGTTTTGTTGTCTACTGTAATTGTATCAGTAGCACTATTGGCATAGCAAACATCGCTAACATAAATAACATCATTATTGTTTGCGTTGTTGATTGCGGCTTTTAATTTCGCCCAGTTTTGCCTGTTTGTATCGTATGGAGTAGTATCCACCTGCTGCCGTATAAGACCTGCTTCATTTACACAGTAAGCCTTATTTGAGTCGCGTGTTACAGTAAATTTAAAATAATTTTCGGCTACATTTGTAGTGTTATCTGCCGGGTTTTCTAATACCTGTATGTCAGGATTGGAAACTGTAGGATAGCTTTCAGGCGTTATACGGGCAACGTGTTGATACTCGAGCTTTTCGGCAATGGTGATTTTTGCCCCATTTGTAAGGTATACGTCGTTTTTGCCCTTACCATTTGCATCGGAACCGGTAGAGGAGGTAACGTCTGCATATCCTTTCATTGTAAACACGGCTCCGGCACCCACATACACAGCGCCGCCGGTTCCTGTATGACCCGCAAGGGGTTTGCAATTTTCGATTGTACCGCCTGTCATATTGAATGTGCCTTTTGTAGCAGATGTCCCGCCGGATACATACACGCCGACGCCTCGGCTCGGCCTAAAATCAGATGCTTGGGTTGTACAATCCTTAATGGTGCCGCCCGACATATTGAATGTTCCTTGTTCACCGATAAGAACCCCTGCTCCGCAGTTTTTTTCTACTTCATAGATAATGTTTTCCTCTATAGTGCCGCCCGTAAAATTAACGGTACCTTTTTCTACATAGATACCGCCGCCGCCGACATCTTTGTTTCCGCCGAAATAGGTGCTTTTCGCCGCATGGTTGGCTTTTATTGTTCCGCCTGAAATATCTGCTACTCCGTGTTCGTCAACATAAATACCGCCTCCCAAGCATTTTGCTTTATTACCCGATATTTCACCGCTTTCCATTTTAAATATTCCTTGGTTGGTTGCACCGGAGCCTTTTACATACACGCCTGCCATGCTGGTCGCCTGATTATCTTTTATAGAGCCACCTTTTAAGATAAAAGTTCCGCCTTCTATCTCTACGCCGGCACTTCCGCCACCGTTTACATAATTATTGCAGATTGAACCGTTCTCCATGGTAAAAGTTCCGCCCTTAACCTCTACGGCATGGGCAAAGTTTCTAATTTCCGTAGTATTGCCCTTAATGGTTACGGTTCCGCCGTTTTGTTGTATGCCGCAAATAAATGTGTTAGCGTCAGGTGTATGAGTACCCGTTTTATTCGCTTTGAAGATAACGGAGTCGAGGGTAAGCGTTCCTGCTGTTTTAATAAGATACTGATAAGCGCTGGGGGATACTCGTTTTTCCTCTATTACCGCAGGCGTATCCTTCCGTAACGATTCTATTGTTACCTTTTTACCGCTTGCAATATCGAGTGTAGTATTTTCCTCAATCGTTCCGTCTACAAAAATAGTATATGCCGTGCCGGTGGCTGTACACTGGCTCAAGGCGTTGGAAACGGTTTTATACGGCTTTTGCTTTGAACCGGTTCCCGTGCTGTCATTGCCCTCAGCCGCGCCCGGTATACCATTATACCAATCAGCGGTTGTTCCGCGGACATAGATATTGGGAGACTTAAATTCCGCCTTTATTTCAGCATTACTTCCAACTACATAAGAAAGCGATGCATTGGCTGGATTCGAAACGCTCGCTCCGCTCCATCGTTTAAACGTGTAACCCGAAGCAGCCGTTGCCGTTGCCGTGATTGTTGCTCCAATTTCAGCTTTTACGGTAACTGCAGCCGAATTGTTGTTGCTTACAGAACCGATGCCTGCTCCCGTTGTGTTTGTTACCTTGATTGTTCCGCCGCCTACCGCCGATTCGTCGTCGGAACTTTTTGCCGTAAAGGTTACCGTATAAGACTTCCGTTTAATGTGCACTTTGTATTCATTTTGCAGCCCTGCCTTTTCTACGGTAAAGGTTACAAGCGTTTCTCCTCCTACGGTGGGAAGCGTTACCATTGTTCCCGTATGGGCGGTACCGTTTACTTTTACCGTAACCGTTGCATCGGGTTCAGACGTATAAGTAAAGCTCATAGAGGGTGGACTAAGCTGTGCTGCAAAAATATAATATTCAGTAGTACTGGAGCTAAAGACTTCGTCCTCAGTGTCCGCTGCATTGCTAAACAGCACCGGTGTACTGCCGGAGGAAAAAGCTAAGCTATTGAGTACCGGCAGGTCGGTAACGGTACTTTGCGTGGTAATCTTATAATAAAGTGTGCGTTCGGCACCCGTTTCAAAACCGTCTGCTTCCGCCCGTACGGTAAGTGTATACTCCGCTTCGGTTCTTCCCGTTTGAATGGGTAAGGAGATATCCACTCCGCTTCCGGCTCCGCTTGCTGTAAGCGGACTTGCAGAACTTCCTGTAGTGGTTTCCGTCAGCGTATAATAAACAGTTGCATTCGCTGTAGCACAGGTAAGGCGCAGCGTTGCCTGTTTGTGTTCTTCGTCTACACGTATCGTATGCGGAGCCGTTTTGGTATTGTCGCTGTTTACATCCGCCGTACTGCTGCCCTTTACAAGGCTGATTTGAACGGGAGCCGGTCTATTCGGTTTTGTACTTGCCTTCAATACTCCTGAAACCAAGCCCTCTGCGTCTGCAAGGCGAATCGTATAGTCTTTTTTAGCAGCTCCATCTTTTACTTCCACATCAGTTTTGTAGTACAGCACCCATCCGCCTGTAGGAATCTCATCGGCATCGGGAGCGGTGAGCTTTGTTACATCGGAAAGCGTAATAAAAGAATCGGATTCCGGTTTTATAAATTTCTTTTCTGCCTCGTTTACCGAAAAGGCATAGGGTGTTTCGTTTATTTCAACATGCGCAAGGTCTTTATGTAAAAGCCCGCCGGCTACCGTCTTACTCATATCGGTCTCCGGCACCGTGATACATAGTACGTAATACGAAGGCGTACCGGTTGTCTTTGCAACGGCGAAAGTCGGTTTCGGAGGCGGGGTATTCGCTTTTACATTGAGTGTAAATGTTTTCGAAAACTTTCTCCCGTCTTCGGGATACAGCGTAATCGTCGGTCCGATATTTTTTTTGCCGTATTCGTGCTTCTGTAAAAATACTGCTTTGTATTTCAGCGTTAATTGACTAGGTGAATCTTGTGTCAGTTCATAATCATCGGGTTGTTTTGGGGCGCTTGTTGTTGTGCCTTCAACGTCTGCGGGAAAAACGACAATATCGGCAGGGGCGCCTGCATCTTGCGGCAGCTGAAACTTGACATTTTTGGGATTACGGACGGTAAGGGTTACCGTTACATCACGTAATGAAGGAATACTCTCTATGGTATCTTTATCGGCGTGCACTGTGATTGCAGGGTCAAAGCTATAGCGGGTAATCGCAGCCTCCGTCGACCAATACTCCAAATACTCTTCTATATTTGCAGTAAACTGATTACAGGATGTAAATAAAAAGGTTAAAAATATTCCAGTTATAATGGTATAAAATTTCCGCATACATTCCTCCGCTTTTAGGATAAGGAATTATTAAAACTGATAATGAAAAGCAACCGTATTATGGCTTGAGTATGTACCATTTTTATAGAGATGACAAGTACGATTGCTATTCCACCTTGTCAAAAATCCTAGACAAGAACGGAGAAATATTATACAGTATGTACCTGTCGATTAACAATTTTACTATTTTATTAATCGCTTTATTTATAATTAATATAGTAAAGAGGAGTGTAACATGACGTTAAAACAGAAAATCATCATACTCAGTTGTAGTATTGCCCTAATCGCAGGTGCGCCTCTTTTTGCAAAACCGAAAGCGGTTTCCGTTGCGGTCTTTGTACCCGGAATTGTTAAAGGGAATCCGACGTACGAATTGCTCGTAGAGGGTGTACAGGATGCAAAAGCTCAACTGGGCAAAAAGGGGAAGCCGGTTACCGTCAAGGTTGTAGAAGGCGGTGTTAATCAGGGAGAATGGCAAAACGGGTTGACGGCGCTTGCCTTAAGCAAAAAGTATGATCTCATTATCAGTTCCAATCCTTCGTTGCCGGCAATCGCGGAAAAAGTGCTGCAAGCCGCGCCCAAACAAAAATTCTTGCTGTTGGACGGCTACCTTGCCGGAAACGCTCAAATAAAAACAGTCGGATTTAATCAGTACGAACAGGGTTACCTCAACGGTTACTACGCCGCGCTCATCAGCAGCAGTTCGATGAAGAATGCAAACGCTGCGTATAAGATCGGCCTTCTCGCCGGACAGGAATTCCCTGTTATGAACGACAAAATACGGAAAGGCTACTTGGACGGAGCAAAAGCCGTCAATAAAAACTTTGAGCTCGATTTCCGTGTCCTCGGTAATTGGTATGACGCCGCTAAAGCCTCCGAGCTTGCCGCTTCGATGATTAAAAACAATGTTGATGTGATCCTAACAATCTGCGGCGGTGGAAATGCAGGCGTTGTGGCAGCCGCCCGGGAACACGGCGCATACGTGATGTGGTTTGACCGGCCGGGCTATTCCTACGGCAAAGACATTGTTGTCGGTTCAACGGAAATCAGCCAAAAGGCAGCCTGTACCGACTCCGTGATTGCCTTTGTGGAAGGACGTTTGGAATTCGGCACATCGGCAGAACTCGGCATAAAAGACGGCGCGGTAAACTTTGCCTTTGAAGGTGTGCCTTCCGCCGTACCGGCAGACATTACTCAAAAAGTAAAACAACTGATAGACGGCGTTAAAACCGGAGCATTGACCTTATCCGGTAATTAGGATGCCTTTGTGTTTTCGACGGAAAACTTACGCTTTACGTTTCCGGAAAACGGTATCACCGCTGTAGACGGGGTAAGCATTGCGTTTGAGGCAGGCAAGATACATGCGCTGTTAGGCGAAAACGGCGCGGGAAAGTCAACGCTTGCCCGCCTCTGTACCGGTCATTTACAGCCGGACAGCGGACGCATCCTTTACAATGGTGAAGCGCTGAACTTACGTTCCGCTGCGGACGGTATTGCACGGAGGCTCGTGCTGACGCCGCAGCATCCGCAGCTTTCGGCGGAGCTTACGGTATGGGAAAATCTTGCAATCGGATTACACACCGAAAAAGATATCGCCGCCAACATTCTTTCGCCCCAAAAAACTCAAAATGCAATTGCGGCGGCGCTCGCCCGCTACGGTATCGTGCTGCCGCTCACCCAAAAAGCGGAGACGCTCGATACGGCTCAGCTGCACTGGGCGGCAATCGGGGAAGCGCTGCTTAAAAATCCTTCCGTGTTCTTCTTAGACGAACCGTCCGCCTCCTTTAGTCCGCAGGAAATTACCCAGCTGTACGGCATACTCCGCAGCTGCGCGGACAGGGGCGCATGTATTATCGTAGTAACACACCGCATTCAAGAAGTGTTGAGCTTTATGGACACGGTGCATATTCTGCGGAACGGTAAAACGGTCTGGAACGGTTCTATCGATTCTACCGTAAATGCAAACCTCCTGCTGCAAGAAATTTTCGGTTCCGAACAGACGGAATGGACTGCCGCAGAAGTACAATCGAATACTCCGCCGATTCAAGCCAATACCGGTACAGCCGCCGGGTCATCAAACACTAATACTTCATCGTATACAAATACACCGCAACCCGACACGGTATCTCCGACATCGCAGTTTCAGGCTTCTTCGTCAAAACCGGCGGCGGGACTGACTGTTTCGCACGTTGCCGCCGTCAGCAGCAGAGGAGTCCGCTTTTCGGATTTTTCGATCGATGTTCCGCACGGGAAGATAACCGGAGTCGTCGGCATAAAAAAACAGGGACTGGAGCTTTTGGAGTATTTACTGGTCAACACGCTCAAGCCGGACAGCGGTACTATCCGGTTTGACGGGAAGCCCCTGAGCCGCATACCGCGCGAAACTTACGCCTACATCCCCAGCAAGCGGATGAGGAACGGCATTGCCGGCAGACACAGCATTGCGGAAAACCTCTATGTCCGCGCGCGAGCCTCGCTGTACCGCTTCGGTATTTACTCCCCTGCGGCGGTTGAAGCATGGAAGCGCAGCTGTTCATTCGATATTCCCCGTTCGTGGAAAGATTCGGTGTTGAGCTTATCGGGCGGTATGATTCAAAAACTGATTTTCAGCCGCGAACTCGACAATCCACCGCCGCAGTTGGTTATCTGTGCCGAACCCTATTGGGGGCTGGACAGGAAGGTACAGCTTGCGCTGCTGCAGCGGCTCCGCAATCTCGCTGAAAAAGGGGCGTCGGTTATCGTGCTCACCTCTGACGTAGACGCCGCGCTTGAAACCTGCGACCGTATTCATGTATTATACCGCGGCGTCCTGACCCGCTTTATGGAACGTTCCGCATATAACCGCGCGGAAATCATTGCGGCGATGATGCAGGCGAGTAAAGATGAATAAAGATACGCAACAACACCGTTTCAAAAAAGCTGCCCCGCTTTTAAACAGTATTATTTCGGTAACGGCAAGCGCAGCCGCAGCGGCAATCTGTTTGGCGGCGCAGAGTGAAGAACCGCTCGAAACGCTCATCGCGTTTTTTATCTCCCCTTTTACCAACACGTTTTATTTCGGCAATATGCTCGACCAAGCCTCCCTCATTTTGCTCTGCGCGATGGGGTTTATCCTTCCGGCAAAAGCAGGCTTTTTCAACCTCGGTGGCGAGGGGCAAGCGTATCTCGCTTCGTTTATCGCGGTAGAATTCGCATTGTTGACACCTCAGTTCCCGCAGCCCTTCGGACTTATCGCCGGATGTATACTCGCGGCTCTTTGCTCCGGCGTTTTAGGTTTTATTTCCGCTTTTTTGAAGCAATTTCTCGGCATTACCGAACTGATCAGCACCTATTTATTATCGTGCGCACTGCTCCCGCTCATCGACTACGGCGTGAATGACATATTCAGGGATCCTGCAAGCAATCTGATGGCAACCCCATATACAACCGAAGCGTGGTTCTTCACTTCTTTTTGGAATCCTTCGACATTGAATAGCAGCATCTTTTTTACGGTGATCATAACGGCGCTGCTTTTCTGGATGTTCAAGCGTACCCGCTACGGCTACGAACTCGGATTAACCGGCAATAACCGCGCTTTCGCACAATCCCAAGGAATTAAGGTCGGCTTGATTTCAGTCTTGGCGCTGACATTCGGCGCAGCAGCCCACGGACTTGCGGGCGCATTCAGCGTATACGGCTCGCGGCACTATGTTTATGCGGGCATTACGTCGGGACTGGGTTGGAGCGGCATCTCCGCCGCGCTTATCGGGCGCAATCATCCGTTGGGGGCGGTATTCGGAGCGCTGTTTTTTGCGTGGATGGAAGCAGGCGGCAAAGCTGCGATGCTCCAGACAAGCACCTCCTTTGACCTTTCGTCAATTGTACAGGGGATTGCGTTTATATTGATAACGGTTGATTTTTTCCGGCAAAAACGAGGGAGAAAACCTTTATGATAACCGCGATTACTTTGATTGCACAAGCCGCGCCGCTGCTGATTGCCGCCTGTGCCGCTCTCGTTTCGGAATATGCAGGGCTGTTGAACGTCGGAATAGAAGGACTGATGCTTTTAAGCGCCTTTACGGGAATCGGCGGCATCCTGCTAACCGAAAGCCTCGGCGGTCTTATTCCGGGGCTTGCCGTCTCGCTTGCGTTGGGTGCAGGGTTGAGTATGTTTATTACCTATCTTGCTATCTATCGTAAGGCAAATATCTACATAGTCGGACTTGCGGTAAACTTAACCGCTGCAGGCTTTGTTTCCATACTGAGCACACGGTTTTTCGGTAACCGGAGTATCGTTGCGCTGCCGCCGGAGCTGCTGCTTCAGCCGCAGCTCGTCAAAACGGCGAGCGCGGCGCTCGCCGTTTTGACCGGCCTCGGACTTGCGCTCTTTTGCCGCTACACCAAAACAGGCTTGCGGATAAAGATACTCGGAAAAGATTCTGCATTTTTGGATTCGATTGGGGTGCATACCGCACGGTTAAAGATAGCGGCAATGGGTATGTCCGGGGCGGCGGCGGCGTTGGCAGGCTGCCTGTTATCCCTCCAGCTGGGAGCCTTTGTTCCAAACCAAAGCGCCGGCAAGGGGTGGATTGCACTCGTGCTTGCGTATGCAGGCGGACGCTCCGTTATCGGAACAATCTGTGCCGCGCTGCTGTTCGTCTATCTTGAAAATACCATCGCGGCGGCACAGATCGGTATGGAACATCCGGCACTCTTGATTGGGCTGCCTTTCGTGCTCGGCCTCTTCCTGATTATCGCCGAAAAGCTGATTATCCGAATATGGAAGCGGTATAGAGGGAAATGACATCCGTACCTGCCTCATTACCCATTATTGCTACCCGAATATAATCTTAGGCACTGTCAGCGCTACGGACTGGCCGTTGTATGTGTATGTAATCCGCTCGGTTGCATCATCAAGGATAACGGCGGCGGGTTTGAGTTTCGGCGCAAGGGCAAAATAGGCGGCGACTTCGGAAAGACCTTTTTCTATCGGGAATTTTTCGCTCAAATCGTGCAGCGAAAATTGAAGGGCGCCATGGAGAAATTGACTGCGATACTGTTCAATATGTTTTTTGAGCAAGGCTTCATCAATATAAAATTGATTAAAAATACCGCTTCGCTGCAGCAGCGCTGCCGACTCTTGCTCGGTGAATGATACGATCGGTTCAAAGCTTTGGTTAAGCGGCGGAAGGATAAGCGTCCGTGCCTGCGGGAAATGCAGTACCGCTTTTGTTTGAATACCAAACTCTTTCGGAAAAACAATATCACGCTCGGCTAGTTCAAAGGCTTTCGTCTTGATAAAAGCAATAAGTTCGGTCAGCTGCTTGTGATCACCGCAGTCACGCGAAAGCAGCACACGGTTGAGCCGGTGCGTCAGCGAATGGTTGGTGTCGATAATCTTCCGCCCCGCTTCATGCAGATATTGCTTGAGGTGCAGCAGGAAAGAATCCTCCCATGCAATGCCATGCTCGGTTACCTGTGCGATAATCGTCCGGGTTAAGTGATTGATCTCGTTTTTACCGGCATCGGCTGCAAGAAAGTCCCAAAAAGAATCGAAGGTTTGCCCCTGCGGAGTTTCCTTCATTTCCAAATTGGCATCAAGGGCGTAGCCAAGCACCGCGCCTTTTGTTTCGCTCACCGACTGTTTTTTGTATACATCAGCAAGAATGCTTTTAAAATTTTCTTCTACCTGCCGGAAATCCGATAAGAGTTCGCGTGCCGCTTTTGAAACTTCACGTAACCGTTCGACCATTTGCACCGGCGTATACACTTCCGCCTCTCCGGTTGTTTTAATTGCATCTATACGTTGCTGCAATGCTTCTTTCTGTTTTTCAAGTTCTGCAATTTGTGTTTGAGGATCGTGCGTAGTGTTTTCCGAAAGCTCTCTGAGCTTATGCAGAATATCTTGAAAGCGGGATTCGGTACCGATAAACGTTTTTGAATCCATCGTATCAAGCCAGGTAAACAGCCGTTCCACTCCCGCGCTCAGTTCGATAATCACATCCTGCCGCTCATTATAGTATTTTTTGATATAACCGGCCTTTTCCGAACACCATTTATTTGCTAAAAAATGAGCGCGCGCCTCGATGCTTTGCATTGCAAGTTTGAACTCTTCGCTGTTTTGTATTTCTGCTGTTTCTCCGCCATACCAATCGTCGATACTGCTATTGTCAAAACCGGAAAATTCCTGCGACCGCAAAAAATCCGCCAGCAGCGTTTCAAACCGATCGGCATTGACGGTTTGCAGATTCCGCTCTCTGAATATTTTAAAAAGAAACGAAATAACCGGTGCGGGATTCTTTGAACGTAAAAGCCGCAATCCCGAATCTTCCGCAATTAAGGTTGCTATATATGCACTGTCAGAGCTTTGCATAATCATTCCTTATCGTTATAAGCGATGAGAGTCCTTCTTTGATAAAATCCTGCGGGATCCGTTCTTGCTCAAGTCTGCTGCACTCAGGGTGTTCCCGTAAATAACGGAAAAGCGCTAATTCTTCGGCGGTGAGGTGTAGATCGGCGCTATCTCGCTTAGAGGATTTTCCGGGAACGGCAAACTGTGAAAATGTTTGGTATGTTGTGCTGTCCATGCAAAACGAAATAACGCCTGGAAAGACTGCGCGGAATTCCGACAGGATTTCAAATCCGTGTTCGTCTATATCGCCGAAGTAATAGAGCTTCTTTTGCCGTAAATGTTTATTGCGCTGTAATTGCACGGCGGCAAATCCCGACCCGAAAATACAAATGCTGTTAGGAACGGCGGGAAATGTCAAATACACCAGCAGATTTTCAACAACAAAAACAGTATCGACGGAATCAAAGCGAATCGCCGCAAACGATTCAAGCGGTATCTGCACCTCGCCGCTTTGGAGCATTTCTCCCGCAATAGTTACACCGATTGCATCATCCAGTAAACGGAAGCGGACAAACGGCGGCGCAGTGTGGACTCCCCATTCGGCATATACGGCTGCCGCGGTATTTTTCGGTTCGTCAAAAACCGGTTCCGGAAGAATCGCTTCAGTCAAAACCGGTTCCGCAGTACCGCTTTTCTTTAACGCGCAATAGAGTGAGAAAATCAGCGCGCGGTTTTGTTCGATAAATTTGGTGTGCACCGGAAGCGGAATTTCGCGCAGGTATAATCCGCACGGGCTGTGATGTATAAACCAATCCGCACACAAAAAAAGCTGCTCCCAATACTGTGCGTCAAAGGACTCGGTTAAAACGGAGCTATGCTTGGCCGTCCAGTCATACCAAATATCAGCGGCATCGAGCTTGAGGCATTGCGTTTTAATACGTTCAAGATTTGCTTTGAAATTGCAGGCTTCCGTTTCCTTTTGAATAAAGCGCAAAAAATCAGCTTCGGTTTCGAATAGTATTTTTTCGATAACGGTCTGCATGCCCTTGCTGCGAGTTTTAACGGCGGCGCTCACCACTGTGTAGCCGAATCCCTTTGCCTGCTTTGAATGGCGGTACAGCTTTTCCGCTTCCGTTTTCCGCATCGCAAAATCATCCGTTGCGGAACCTCGTGCGGCCGGAATATGCAGCGGAAAAAAAGCGCTGTCTCCGTTAAGTACGGAATGCAAATAACTGAGAAATTTATGCTCGGCTTTTTTTCTGATCGCTTCAACACTTATCATACTGTCCTTTGAAAATATACGGCGCATCTACTGCGTCATACGCTGAAAATAAATGCTCAACGTATCAAAGATACGCCTCCGCTTTATTTTCAGCTATCTCCTTGTATCTACACCGTCTATTTTCAAAGGCGGTGATTCTATTTAATGCAAGTATCATCACAAACGTATCAGCAATACTATCTGATGCATTTACCTCATACCGTGAAAATAATACCCCTTACAATATACCGCTTGTAGTTACTCTTTCCTTTTCTTTTTGATATCGGTCAATCGTGATATTCAGTAGGCGCGAGGTATTATCGTTATGCTTTTCGGTAATGTGAACCGATGCGATATAATCTTCTACGATGTTGATTTTATCCATCGGTGTTACAAGAATCATCTGGAGTCCGATCTCTTTAAACAGCTCCATTGCATAGCACGAATTATCCATATCGATTTTGCTGAATACCTCATCGATGATCACCAGCCGTAACGAATATCCCTCTCCACCGGTAATGCCGAATTGAAATGCAATTGCCGATGCTAAAATCGTATAGGTTAATTTTGATTTTTCTCCGCCCGACAAACTTGCAGAATCTTCGTAATATTGTTTTTGCGTATTATCGTTGAGATAATATTCAATAGCGGCAAAATTAAACCACTGGCGCACGTCCAGCACTTTTTTACGGCGCGGATCATTTTCTTTTAAGTAGGCAATCAGCGTTTCAATTTTTTTATACTCTTCAAATTCCGAACCGGATGTGCGGTTAAAAATGGAGGCGGAGTCAGGCAATGCAGCTAACAACAGAGCCTGAAAATCTTTTATGGACTGATCGGTTGTTTTGCGGTTTTCCAGCTTGATATACGTCGGAGGATTTTTGCTGTAGGGAATTGTTTTTAAGCTTTTATTCAATTCCTCTATTCCGACAATAATCTGCTGACGTCCGGTATCAAGTATGGTCTTAAAATTGGTAATATCGTTTTTTACGTGCTCATTAAAAATAAGCTTAAATTTTTTCCGGCACGAAGGTAAATCATCGCGATTCACTCGATCGTAAAAGGCTTGAAAGTCTGCAAGCCCCGATACTTCCGCTTGGAAGTCCCGTACATCGGCCTCCCATGACGGAAACTTCCGCTTTATATCCGGCTTAGGGTTTTTCACTGCGGACATTTTTTCGCGGACTTTCCGCTCCGCATTTCTGACAGCTGTTTCCGCCTGTTCGCTCTCTTTATTCAATGCCGATTCAATCCGATCCCGTTCGGTATCAACGGCTTCAGGCTGTTCAAAAGTTTTTTGTACACTGAAATGCTCTGTAAAAATAGCGAGCGCTCTTTGCATTTCTTCACTTTCTCTATCGGCATACTGATGCAGCTGAGCGGTAAATCGTTCCTGTTTGATGCGGATATCCGTCAGCTGCTGTTCCGCTTTTGAGGCTGCTGTAATAGCACCGGTACGCGCTTCTTCTTTTGTTTGCTTTTCAATTTGCAAACTTTGCAATTTATTTTCAAGCTGCCGCAATTCTTTGTCTCCGCGGAGAATAGCTTCCTTTTCTTCAAGAGACGCATTCAATGCAGCCGAATATTTTTGCACATCAAGATCATCCCAGAATTGCATCTTTTCCAAACTGCTCAAGATAGCAAGCTGACCGGTTATATCATCTTGTTTTTTCTTGCTGTCTTCCAGCGCGGTATCGTTTTTCGCAATTTCGTTTTGCAGTTTTTTCAAGCTGAACGAAAGTTCCTGCCGCTTTTGAATATTATCCCATCCGAGTACAAAGGTTTGCCGTCCCGAATGCTGCGGACGATCGTCTTTTTCGTGACGTATTTTTGCCTTAATTAAACCTGTTGAGGTAAGCGCCTTGGCCGCCCTACTAAATGCTTCCGTATCATCCGTACAGATATAATCGAACGTATCATGCAAATATGCTTCAAGCCAATCGGAAAGTTCATGCTTCCGCTGTATTTCCAATTTCGCAATAAGTGAATTTTTTTCGGGTATGTTCTTTTTCAGCTGCGGTTTGGTATCGGTTTTAAGATAGACGAGCCGTCCCCGTAAATTATGTGTTGCCGCATACGTATTCACTTTTGTATAGAGGTGAGGAGGCACCAGCAGACATAACGCAAAGTTATGCAGCAGTTTTTCTATCGCAGCTTCCCATCGGCTTTCTTCTTTTGCAACCTGCAATAGCTCTCCGGCAAACACCAGTTCTTTTTCCGAGCAGCCGATATGTGCGCATATTTGATCCCGTATATCGATATTATGCGCAGGGATATTTGTCGTCCGTTTATTGAGTGATGCCAATTCTTCGATTATCATTTGCTGTTCTTTTTTATATGCTTGATTTTGCGTATTCCGTTCAAGGCTTGATTCGTAAAGGTCATCTTTTTCTTTACTGAGTTTTTCTTTCAATTTCGGTAGCAATGCTGCATTCGCATTAAATTTCTTTTCCGTTTGCGGAATTTCCAAAGATAAAACACGGGCGCACTGTTCATAGTCCCGCACATTATTCCGGCATGTCTGCAACCGTAATTCATTGAATTGAATCTTATGCTCAATTTCTTTGATCAGAATTGCCGTGCTGTTTTTTTGAATAACTGCTTTGAGCGAATCCATATCGGCATCAAGCTGTTTTATTTCAGCTTCAAGCATATTTCTTTTATTATCAGCAAGCAACTTTTCTTGCTGCAAAACAACTATTCGTTTTGTAATCGTATTTAGGACTGTTTGTATATACCACAGCTGTAAAATCATTTTGAACTGTTTTAATGTTCTGTTCTTTTGCTCGCAGTCTTCAAATATTTTTCCGGCATCTAAAATTTCCTGCAGCAGCCTCAGCTGTTCTTGCGCTTTTTCTATCTCGTTGTATATCTGAGAAAGCTCTTCGTAATGCTTTACCAAATCATCAAAATCGCGTTCGGTATCGCGGCCTTCAAACATATAGGTTCTAATAAAGTCATTTAAGTTGCCGACTCCTTTCAGTCCAACCGTTTGGGAAAAAAGATAGAGCGCCCGATCCGAACGCAAGCCTGCAAGCTGAGAGAATGCTTCTGCATACGGGGCAAAATTATCGACGTAAAATTTGGTTCCGAATACTTCGGTCATGCGTTTTTTCCAATTGCTCTGCGGTGTAAAATCAATCCCTGCTTTTTGTATCTCTTCAATTGAAAGCCGCGTATGCGTTATCGAATAGATTTTTTGCAAGGCTCCGCCGCCGGAAAAGAAGCGCACCTGCATAAGCGTTATCGGCCCCTGATCATCTCCCAACACAAAGCAGCCGAGCAAAATAGAAATACAGTTTTCTTTTGTGCGTAAATTCTTCGCGGTGCCGGAGGTAAATTCTTCCTCGCGTTTGCTCCCGTATGTACCTAGTACATAGCTGATTTCATCGCGTTCCCGTTTACTCTCCGCTCCGGCGGATTGGTTATAAAAACGCTGCCGCGGCGGCACGATAAGCGACAAAAAAGCATCCACCAGCGTCGTCTTCCCGGAACCGTTTAAGCCGGTCAACAGCGTCGCCTTCTTTCCACACCGCATCGTATACACCTTGGAATCAAAAACGCCCCAGTTGTACACTTGAAAAAAATCAAGATACACACCGTTCTTATCAATATCTTCGGTTTTTAATAAATCGAATTGCATTAGCCGTTCTCCTAAGGTAAACGCATCAGCCATTTTGGAGTATATTCCCGCAAAATGAGAGGCTGTACCACCAGAGTTTCGCCGCTTTGCGGCTCAAATGGTGTTCCAACCTCTTATTTTGCGATATGTGGTCTGGGTGGCTGATGTGTTTACCTTGCTTGTTTTGAAAAAAAATAGGCCGTTCCGTAAACATTAACTATTACCCTATTATTATCCTTAGTTATTCTCTTCAATATGCCAGTAGCCGTTTTTGTCAGCGCCGACACGGGTGATAATATGTTGTTCTTGCAGTTTTTTCATGTTCTTAATAATATTCAACCGGGCAATGCCGACAACTGCTGCAAGCTCTTCTTGTGTGATGTAGGGATTATCCTTTATTGCCTGTATGATTTTTTGCTGATTTACAGTAATCTTTTGAGTAATCTTTACAGTAATCTTTGATTCAGTTTTAAGGATAGCTTCAATAGTATCTAAAATCACCGACAGCATAAACTCAATGAACGCCGTACTATCGGAATTGGCATCGCTTAATCCTAAGGCTTGATAATAGTCATTTTGGTGCTCTTTGATCAAGGTTTCAATAGGCAGCCATGCAAAAAAAGGTTTCCAGTCTTTCAAGATTACAGTTTGCCATAATCGTCCCATTCGGCCGTTACCGTCTTCAAAAGGATGGATAAATTCAAACTCATAATGAAATACACTGCTCTTAATGAGCGGATGCGCGTCGGTATCTTTCAGCCATTGGAATAAATCGCCCATCAAAAACGGAACCCGGTCGGCAGGGGGCGCTACGTGAACGACATTTTTGCCGTCAAAAATGCTAACCCCGTCTCTTCTATACTTACCGCTGCGGTTCACCAGCTCATGCATCATCAAGCGGTGTGCATGCAGTAAATCTTGTTCTTTATATGGATTGAGCGTTAAAAGCAGTTCATACGCTTGCACGGCGTTTTTTACTTCTTGTATCTCATTCGGAGAACCGAGTACTCGTTTTCCCTCAATAATTGCGGTAATCTGTTCGATAGTTAATGAATTATTTTCAATCGCCAGCGAAGAATGAATCGTTTGAATGCGGTTCTTTTTCCTTAACTGCACACTGTGCTCGGTATTTTCAAAATGCTGTATCTCTCCGATTTTTTCGGATATTTCGGAAATCAGGTTTATCGCTTTTGACGTAATCTTAAATGGTGGTTCGTATTGCATCGGTGTCTTATTCTATCTCATAACCGGCTAATACAATTTGTTCTTTGCACCATGTTATAACGGTTTCCATATCAGCGAGCGCTTTTCTTGTAAGTGCTTCGTCAAAGTCGGGAGATTGCGGGTACCGAAAAGTTGCCGCATATTTTGTTAAACTGATGGCGGAAATTTTTATCGTATCAGGAAACACTATCTCCGTTTGTATCATTTTAATCAACATTCCCAAATCGTGGATTTTAACGATTTCAATTTCCTTTAATACAAATAAAGCTTTAATTGCTTTTTCAGCAGCTTGCTGACAATGGAAACAAATAATTTCCAGAGGCTTTGGATGCATGGTTTCAAAAAGATGGTGCGCCGTATTTTGATCCATTTCAACAAAGCGCAGCCATTCTTTTATTGTACCTTCAAGCTCCTTTTTCATATAACACTACCCCCTCTTTTGCAACCGTTTTTTCCAGCGTCGGATAGAGCTTTCGTTTTTCAAAATGCTCTTTATAATTTACGATAACATCGCACGGCTTTGCCTGAATATCAAAAATTGCAAAATAAGCTTTATCGCATAAAAGTAACGGTGTTTCGCTTTCTTCCCGTTCATCTACCACAACATAAAAATCATAGTCGCTCGTTTCGGTTTCTTGATTGCGTGCGTAGGAGCCGAACAAATAAATCCGTTCCGGGTCAAGCGCTTCTCTAATTTTTTCGGCTATTTGCCGGATCTCTTCAGTTATCATTAGTATGTTATTATACCAAATTTTTGACGATTCCGCTACCTTGCGCTTTTAATGTTTTGTTCTGCTTCAGTTCAAAAGCTGCTACTGTATACTATTATGTCCCGTTCTTTTGTTGTGGGTTTTTAATAGTCAATCTTTCAGAAATAGGATATACTGACCGTTAAAAAAGGAGCAGTCATAGGAGGCTGAATGATGACGGCACAGTGGGCGGCAGTCTGTATAAAATTGTTACAAGGGGCTATTTACGAAAATGAGGAACCTGAGGCATGGAAGCTCTTGCAGCAATACCAGCGTGAAATTGCCGCATATTTTGACCAAATCGGTATCAGCCTCTTTATTGAACCGGCCGACGGCTACGCATTTTTAGAGCAAAAAGAGAGCGAAGAAGGGGATTCTAAATCTGTTAAGCTTATCCGGCATTATCCGCTGTCATTTGAGTTATCATTGCTGTGTGTACTGTTGAGGGAGGCCTTGGAGCAGTTCGATGTTTCTCAAAATACATCTTCAATTTTAGTACTTAAAGCGAGTGAAATCCGTGGAATGCTTTCCATCTATTTTAAAGAAAAAACCGATCAAACAAAACTCTATAAAGAATTAAATAGGTATTTAAATCAAGCTGTCGATATAGGCTTTCTTAAAAACTTGAGCGAAAAAGACCTCAGCAAAACAGGTGATGCAGATATTGACCCTGCGTATGAAGTCCGCAGAATAATACGGGCAAAAGTCAGTGTCGATTTTTTAGCGGAATTTAAAGAGCGGCTGCAAAAGCTTTAGAAACCGGCTAACCCAATATTTTCCGCCCCTGCCCATAGACCAAAAAATTCTTCCTACAGCCGGTTTGCTTTTTTCGTGAGTTTTAATAGTTGGGCAGCTCTAACAGCTCGGTTAGATTTTTAGAGCTACCCAGTTAATCTTTCAGAAATAGGATACGCAGACCTTTAAACCCGCCGTGCGCCGTCTCCTGCCTCACAGGCAAAAAAGGAAGCCGTCAAGCCTGTCTTTTCGGTATAGGCGTTGCCGACACGGGTGGTAAATTCCGCAATGGCATCTTTTTGCACTAAGGCAATGGCACAACCGCCGAATCCCGCACCGGTCATCCGCGCACCTAAGCAACACGGTTCAGCATTAGCGGCATCGGCAAGCGTATCAAGTTCAAGACCGGTTACTTCATAGTCGCGCCGTAACGAGTCATGGGATGCCTTGAGCAGTTCACCGAGTTTCGGCAAGTTACCGGCTTTTAGAGCCGCGACCGCAGCAAGGACCCGTTCGTTTTCCGTAATACAATGGCGCACCCGTTTAAAGATACGCTCATCGGCTATTGCCGCCTCAACCGCAGTCAAATCAGCAGAGGTCAAGTCACAGAGATTGTAAACGGTCTTAATCTTTTGTAAAAGAGCAAGACCTTCCATACATTCGGCGCAGCGTTCATTATACTTTGAGTCCACAAGCGCACGTTGCTTATTGGAGTTCATCACAACAATACGATAATCACCCAGAACAAGCGGTACATATTCATACTCAAGCGTTGCCGTATCAAGCAGCATCGCACATTCTTTTTTACCCATTGCAATACTGAACTGATCCATAATTCCGCACTGCATATTCATAAAAACATGCTCAGACTCCTGCCCCATTTTAGCAAGTTCTACCGCATCAACCTTAAAGCCGAACAATTCGGCGACTGCCCGTCCGAATCCGACTTCCAGCGCAGCCGACGAAGAAATACCGCCGCCTGCCGGCAATTTGCTAAAAAACAGTACCTCAAAACCGCTTGTCAGTTTGTATCCGCCTTTTTGCAGCATCGCGAGCATACCGTTCAGATAGTTCGCATATTGATTTTCTCTCCGGTACCGGAAAGTTTCCGTAGAGGAAAATTCAAGTGCACCCGGAAACCGTATATCATCATAGATAATCGTTGTATCGGCTCTCTTGCGCAGCAGCACATAGAGGTACCGATTGATCGCCGCAGGAAACACCTTCCCCCCGTTATAGTCGATATGCTCCCCGATAATATTGATACGGGCAGGGGAGGCAATCATCATGATTTCTTCCGTACCTGCTCCGTACCGCTCGGTAAAAGCCTTTGTCAATTCCGCCTTCATCTGTTCTTCCGGCAAATCGGTTAAAAACTGTATAAAGTCATGCTGTGTCATGGTGATCCTCTCTTGGGTAATCGCAGCAGACATTTTTGAAGTATTCCCGCCAACTAAATAAGGCTGTTCAACCAGAGTTGAACCTGCGGTTCAAATGGTTGCCACGCCTTATTTATTTGGCGATTCTGATTTATCTGTCTGCTGCGATTACCCGTCTTTTAAAATAGACTTCCGGCAGCTGATGCTTTTTGCATCGTTACTCTTATTTTCGGCATTTTGAGGCGGATGTCTTATAAGCAGCCGCTTACAGTACCGATGAAAGATCTGCGATGACGGTATCGATTCGTCTATTGATAATATGAGTAACGGTAAACGTTATCCGCCCGCAAGTGATTCTCTCTTTAGTATGCGGTAAATATCCCCATTTTTCAAGTAGAAAACCGCCGAGTGTGTCATAATAATCGGAGTGAAAATCGGTGTGCAGTAATTCGTTGCAATCTTCCAGCTTTAACGCACCGGGGAGAACAAGCTGCGATGTATTGATAAAGCGTACCGAACGCATCGGATCGTTCCGCGCCTTACCGTACTCATCCTGCACCGTACTGAACACTGCGGCAATGATATCATCCATCGTAATGAGCCCCGCTACGCCGCCGTGTTCATTGATGACGATTGCGATATTTTGCATCTTGGCATTCATCGCTTTGATAATAGAAAAGATGGAAGCTCCCTCGGGAACAAAAATTGCAGGACGCTGCAAAGTCTCAATGTTCGGCTCCCGCCGCTCCTGCAAAGCAAACAGCAGCGTCTTATAATGGATAATACCGGTAACGGTTTTTGTTTCGGCATTGTAGACAGGCAATCGGGAAAAACGGCTGCGGCGGAACTGTTCAATGACTTGCGGAAAAGTCGCGGCGGAATCAACGTAAGTAATCGCCGTACGCGGCGTCATAATATTGCGGAGTTTTACATCCTGCAGCAAAACGGCTTTGCGCAACAGTGCTTCTTCTCCGGCGGCGAGGGCGCCGTCTTCTTGCCCGATATGCACGAGCAGTTGGAGGTCTTTTTCTTGAAGCGTATCCGGCGTTGTTTTCGGGCGGGCATTACACAGCCTGAGCACCGCTTTTGTCAGCAGCGAAAATACCGCCACAATGGGGCGGAGCAGTGTGTAGCACACATACAACGGCAGCGAGGCTTTCTTGCCGATCGATTCCGCCCGTTCGGTTGCCAGCGCTTTGGGGAAAATTTCGGCAAGGATGATGATGAGCACGGTAATAATCGCAGTCGCTGCGGGAACCGCTTGCGCACCGAACACATTGAGGGTAAAGGCGGTAATAAGCCCCGAGTTCAACGTGTTGACAAAATTGGTGCCGATAAGCGCGGTCGTAACGATTTTTTCTTTCATCTCCACCAGCCGAGCCAACCGCTGTGCGCTCTTACGGGAACTTTTTTTGAGGCTGCGGTATTCCGATCGCGTAATAGCGGTTACCGCCGTTTCCGTACCGGAAAAAAAGGCTGCGCAGGCAAGTAGGATAATTATTTCAACACTGATTATAACGAGCTTCATTCTTCCGCCTGCATCCGCACTTCAACTTGCTCAATACGGTTTGCTTCAACCTTTGTTACGGTAAAAAGATATGGTTCAATACTGATTGAATAACCGGCCGCCGGAATTTCCCCTGCTTTCTCCATAATATAGCCGCCGATGGTATCGCTATACTGTGATTCAAGGGTGAGGTTCAGTTTCTCGTTTAAATCGGCGAGCCGTGTAACGCCTGCGATGGTGAAGGTCGATGGCGCTTCCGCTTCATTACGGGCAGTCACTGTATTATCGCCGCCTATACCATCGGCTCCTGCCTGTACCGGTGCGGTTGAGGATGAGCTTACCGGTACGGAATTTGATATATCTCCGAATTCATTTGCCGCCGATGGTGCGCCGGCTTCAGTTACCGCTATAGCCGCTGCCTGCTCGGATTTGCTTACCGCCGGTAAAGCTGTTGATGCGTTATCGGATACAGCCTGCGCTGCCGCTGCCGTTTCGGCCGTATCATCGTGTATGTTTATATCTGCCGCAGTGGTATGAGAGTTCACGCCTGTCCGTACATCATATTCGTCAAGAATACTGCCGAATATTTCTTCGCTGACATCCTCGACGGTTATCAATCCTGCAGTGCCGCCGTACTCGTCAAGTACAATCGCCATTGTCTGCTGCTCGGTATGGAACTTTTTTTCCACTTGAGCGAGCTTCGTTGTTTCAAACACAAAAAGCGGCTTACGCAGATAGGCCCTTACCTGAAAGGCAGCGCTTCCGTCTAAGTACTCAGGGGAAAAGAGAAAGTCTTTAATATAGAAGAAACCTTGTATTTCATCGATATTCGTACTGTATACCGGAAAGCGCGAAAATCGGGATTTTTTTGATAGCTCTATAATTTCTTCCGCAGATGCTCCGATGTGAATTGCCGCAATGTCGCGCCGCGGCGTCATCACGCTGCGAACGGAAAAGTCGCCGTAACGCAGGATATTCGTCAGCACGGTGCGTTCATCACTGCCAATAAAGCCGCTTTCTTCCCGTGCCTGAAAAAACTCGCGTAAATCGGCCTCGGTAACGGTTGCCGTATTTTGCGCTTCACGGATACCGCAAAGCCGCAGTAGTACACCGGTAACTGCGGAAAAAAGCGTAACTGCCGGTGAAAGGATCGCCATCAATAATAGAATAAATCGGGCAAAGGCAAGGCTCAAGGCATCGGGGTACACCAACGCAATCGACTTAGGCAAAATTTCGCCGAAGATCAGCAGCAGCACCGTACCGGCGGCGACCGCAATCCCCAGTCCGGAATCCCCGAATATCCGCAGCGCAGCAGCAGTCAGCACTACGGAAATAGCGATGTTGACAATACTATTTCCGATTAAAATCGTCGATAAAAATTTTTGTTTATTTTGTAGAATTTTTTCCGCCCGCGCCGCCGCACGGTTGTTCCGTTCACGTAAAAACCGCAGCTTGAGCTTATTCAAAGACAGGAACGCCGTTTCCGCCGACGAAAAAAACATCGACAGCAAAAACAGCGCCAACAAACTGACGAGCAGTAAGATTATATGCGGGGGTTCTCCAGTATCCATATTCGATAGAGTATATTAAAAGGAATTATTAAAAATGTCAATTTTTATATGTGCATACTTTACCCGTCCTCTTGTTCAATTAGGAAAAGTATGCAATAATAAGAAACAAATGGCTGTTAGTGTAAGACTCCCGGATATTTTGCGCACTTATGCTCTGCGCTTTAATAGTCCATTTGTTGGGATTAGCGAATTAACCGATTATTTACGAAAGTATGCTCAAAGAAACATAGCCGAAAAGCCTGATGTTGCTTCTTTCATTGATATATCGGAAACAAGATTGTTAACGGAGCTGGAAGCTCTTGAATCGGAAGGGAAAGTAGAGCTTATCGACGACAAACGGAAAGGTAAAGTTGTCTTTGTCCCATTCTATTTTCTCGATAAGGTGACACGTCAATACGAGATGATTCGTGAAAAACCTGAATTACCTTTTCCGCTTGCCAGCGCAATACCGCAGAATTTTTCCAAGCGTTTTCTCCGTTATATTAGAATCAATACCGATTTTACCGAGTTGCAGCCGGAACCGGAAAACGATACCTTTCTGTATCAGCTTATGTTTCCTGACGACACCCCTCCGCTTATTTTCCCGGGAAATTTTTCTACCGATCAAATGCTGGATCTTGCAATCGCAAAATTACGGTTCTTCTTTCAGAAGGATGAATTACGAGATTTTATTCAAAAAAAATTGATAACGGCAAACCCCGGAAAAGAGTATTCAATTAGAAAGTTTATCCTTACGATTCAGGCCCACTCGTCCGAAGCAATGTACACATTAAAAAAATCGGGTGATGTATATTTGTACTGGAGCTATCTTTGTTCCGTTGTAAAACAAGAATTTTCGAAGAAAACCGAAAAAATGAGCGATGAAATCACCATTTTGCAGGCTATCTTTATTATCGAATATCTGAATAACTATTATCGGAATAAGACGCAGCAGTCGCTTCAACGAGAAACTGCCCTAAAGAATCTCGATTTGGCACTTCAGAAACCTCCATATTATTTTAATAAGGCTGCCATTGTTAATTTTAAAGATTCCCGTGGAGTACCGTTGCTCGGGCAATATAGTCAAAGTGATCTTGAGGAATATATACAGGAAAAAACCGGTTCGGATGGAGATGCTAATTTACCCGATCTTCTCAGTTTCAAAACTCCTGATGGGGAGCGGTATTACATCATGTTGGATAAGACGGTACCATTAATTATCTCGCTGGTAAACGATAACCGAAAAAAATTGCGGGATGTTTGTTTAAAGAAATGGTATCAACAGCTGATACGGTTTGAACAATCCGAGGCAATGCACACCGATTCGGCATTTAACCAATTATTAAAGACCCTCTGTGCTGAATACGTGCCGGTCTTGTATGCCTTACTGGGAGCACCGTTTATTCCAATGCTCTCAGCCGATAAACGTATTACGGAACATCAAGCTGCGGAAATTCGGAGAATATTTTCCCGTGACCGGTTATTGTCCTATATCGACTTATTTATGATGAATAGGCAAGAACTTTTAACGGATGCAAAAATTCTGTTGCCTTTCTGGTATACGATTCCTATCATATCTTCTATTATTGCTTTCTTTATGCGTCCAAAGAAGGATCGCCGCACCGCTCGAACAGAAAATTCCAAGACCGAAACTATGCCGCAGCAACCGGGAACTACTAATAAAAAAATTTCACCACGGGAAATTGCGAGCGAATTACAGGCCGAGTTTATTCCTGCAAATAAAAGCATACAGGATTGTATTATTGAGCAGCTCGATCTATGGAATACGATTATCGATCCGGTAATTAGAAAGCAAAATACCGAGGATGTAAACTCTTTTATCAGAGATCAGGTTAAGATAGCGCATAGAACGCAGTCCTTTGCTAAACTGACATCAGACCGTATTCGTAATCTGGCGGATGCAATTGTCAGTACGCCCGGTTTGGCAAAAGTAAAAAATAAAAGTGCATTAAGACTTTATACGGAATATTATATATTATGGCTTGTGCTGCATTCTGTGTAATAAGAAATGTATAACGCTGATGCCGGGTTCAGAAGTCGAAGTTACCTAAACAGAAAAAAACTGCACGTTCTCTATTCGATAGCGTTCTTTTTTTGTATCTTAAAGGTATCTTAATAGGAGCCTCTAAAAATCTAACTGAGTTTTTAGAGATGCCCTAAATAACGTATTTCGTGTTTATGGAGGACATTGGTATGGCGATACTACACTTAAATCAGGAAAATTTTGATAAGACAATCAATGGAGCTGAAACCGCATTGGTAGATTTCTGGGCGCCGTGGTGCGGGCCTTGTAAGATGCTTGGACCCGTTTTTGAAGAAGCGGAAAAGGAAGTCAACGGAAAAGCCGTTCTTGCAAAGGTCAATGTAGACGAACAGCAAGACCTTGCAGTAAGATTCGGAGTTACCAGTATTCCGACGCTTATCCTTTTCAAAAACGGAAAAGAAGTTAAACGCTCGCTCGGATTTATTGATAAAGCCAAGATACTGGCATTGCTCTAAATTAAGCAAACAATCAACAACCCCGACGCTCGTACCGGGGTTGTAAACCTTCTGCATAAATTTAAGAAAATATTTTAGGAAATGCTGACCGGTCAATTTCGGTCATGCAAAAGTACCGGCCATTAAATCTCTGCCTTATATATTCGTTTTAACGAAAGCGTTTTTTTTGTTTCCGATGATACCTTTGCGATGATACCGCAGAATAGTGCTTCTCCGCTTTCCGGTATGTCGAAGGTTTGCGGGGTAAGCGTGAGGCTTCGGGCTACGGCAGCCTCAATAGAGCTGCCGATGATCGAATGGTATGCTCCTATCATGCCTGCATCGGTAATATAGCCGGTACCTCCTGCGAGGATACGCTCATCGGCTGTTTGCGTATGGGTATGGGAGCCGAATATACAGGAGACACGCCCGTCAAGATAATACGCGAGCGCTTCTTTTTCCTGTACCGATTCCGCATGGAAATCAACCATAACTATTCCGTCAGCCTGTTCCGCTAATAAACGGTCAACCGTTTGGAAGGGGCAGTCAATTGGACGCATATTTTCTCGCCCTTGTATATTCAGCACCGTTAGCGTCCCTTGAGGTTTACGCACGGTGATGATACCGCTGCCCGGCGCAAGCGGGTAGTTTGCAGGGCGAAGTATCCGTGGTTCCTGTCCGAAACCGGCTCGCAAATCAAACCGCTCCATAGTGTGATTTCCGCCGGTAATAACATCGACCCCGGCAGCAAATAAACGCTCGGCTTGTTCCAATTCTATGCCGGAGCCTTTCGCCGCATTTTCTCCGTTTACAATTATAAAGTCCGGTTTTTCAGCTTTGAGCAGCTCCGGTATCACCTGTAGGGCAATATCGACGCCAAATGTTCCGCAAATATCGCCGCCGAAAAAAAGAGTCAGTTCACCACCCATTATGCCATCTACCGCTTAAAGATTTCGTACACTTTTTTGAGGGCAGCGGCGAGGGCGTCGATGTCTTCCTGCGTGTTGTAGATGCCGAGGCTTGCGCGGCAGCAGGAGTTGATACCCATGTACTCCATTAAAGGTTGAGTGCAGTGGTGCCCGCTCCTGACCATGACGCCTTGCTCATCCAGAATATATGCGGTGTCGTGCGAATGGACGTCTTTGACGTTAAAGGCGACCGTCGGCACCCGCCGCTGCGCATCAGTATAGTATGCTTCTACAAAGTCGAGGTTTTTTAAGGCGGCAATGAGCTTTTGGTGTAGGCTTTCTACATAGCGGTGTGTTTCTTCAAGCCCGAGTTTTTTCAAAAAGTCGATACTCAACTGTAAAGAATGAATTGCTGCGGTATCCAGCGTGCCGCCTTCGTACTTCGCGCCGCCCGCTTTAAATTCGCTTGTTTGTTCGCCGACAAATTCAATCATGCTGCCGCCGTAGAGGAAGGGTGGCATTTTTTCGATAAGCGCGCGCTTTGCATACAGCACCCCGGCGCCGAACTCCGCGTAGAGCTTGTGTCCCGAGAACGCAAGGAAGTCGCAATCCCACGCGGCAACGTCGTGCGGAAAGTGTGCAATGGACTGCGCCGCATCGATAACAGCGACGGCGCCGTGCTTATGCGCTTCCGTGATGATCTCCCGTACCGGAAATACAACGCCGGTGGTATTGACGGCGGCGGTTACCGCTACGATCTTGCTGCGGCTACCGAGTAGGGCTTTAAAACCCGCCATGTCGAAGTTGCCGTGCTCGTCAAGGTAGACATACCGAAGCGCGGCGCCGGTTTTCCGTGCAACAAACTGCCACGGGATAAGGTTTGCGTGATGGTTGGCAATCGAAATGATTATTTCATCGCCGGCATGGAGCTGCTCCAATCCGTAGCAGTACGCAATAATATTGAGCGATTCGGTTGCATTCTTGGTAAAAATGACCTCGCCGGAATCGTCGGTGCCGATAAAACTACTTACCGCAGTGCGGGCGGCTTCAATCAATGCGGAAGATTCCATCGCAAGGGTATGTGAACCGCGCCCTGCGTTCCCGTTGCTGCGGGTATAGTATGCCTGTACTCCGTCGAGCACTGTCTGCGGACGCTGCGCGGTTGCGGCAGCATCCAAATAGTGAATATTCCTGTTTTGTAGTAATGGAAAATATTTACTGTACATAATCTCTCTCCAAAACAAACACATCATTGTTTTAAACCGCAACGCAGCTTGTCTGCGTTGTCAGCTTTGAAAACGGTGTTAGGTGCCATTATTTATGATGCCCGATAAACTTATCTCCATTAAAATGAATCATATGTGTCGGGTTATCTGCAATCCATGCTTCTGTTTCCCATGCAATTTCTTGTGCGTAGTGTATAAATGTTTTCTTATCCGGAAATGCTGAGATATACACTTTATCCGCAATCACATTTGCAAATAGATTTTCAAGTTCAATGTATCGCTTGCTGTCAACTGGTCCGTGCGATGTTACAGATTCAACAAGTATCAACCATCTTTTATCTTCAATATATAAGATTACATCCGGCATTTTTCCATGCTGCTGCACATTAAATAAAAGATTGCCTGCAAGTTCTTGGTCGTAATATCCCCACTTTTCTCCGGTATCACCGACATAAATAAGCGTACTATTCGGTAAAAATCGCGGAGCCATCTGCTCAATTATATCTCGTATTAATTCGCTATGTTTACCGGGAGAAATTTGAATACTATGATTTTCTTTGATTTTTACGGAAACCATATTCATTTTCCGTTCATGTGCATATTGAGCAGAAAGAGTTGATTTCTTTTTTATAAAATCTGCAAGTAATGAATCATACAGATGTGTTTTATATGCTTTAATAACTTTGAGAGCTTCGGGGGAAATCTGATAAACAGCATTTGGACTGTTCACCGGGCGAGCAGGTTTGTCTGGGTTATACAGCACAATTCCAGCCTGTACCATCTGGTGCGTACTAAATCTTCGGAAGGTTTCACGAGTGTTTGGTGCATATTCCTTGTTGTAGTAGTCTTTCGCAAAAGTCATCATCGGTGTAATTCCAACAAGCGGACTTTCTGCATTTTCCCATTCTTTTTCAGGAGTAACGTTTAAAAGCGAAAGCAAACAATAAGCTGTCCGCTCATTTTGTTGGGCTGATGGCATACCAAATTTTTTAAGAATATCTATAGCTTCGTCAAGTTTCAGTTTTATTTGTTCTTCGATTTTCATTTTGTTACAACCTGCAAAAGTTTATCAAAAAGTTTTTGATTCCATTCCTTATGAGTTCTTAAACCTTTTCCCAGTTTTTCTAGATCAGCGCTATTTGGATAGGGAAGATTGCGTAAATCTGTTGCATTAACTTGTGTATGACCGCTAAACAGGCGGAATTTCTCATCAATGTAGGTTGAATTAAGCCAGCAAACTAAACCATAAGCGACATTTTCTGGAAGAGATGTTTTATTTATATGGAAAACATTCAAGTGATTTTCAAAAGCGATACCGTTTTTTATAAAATCATCTGGAGTTATAATCGAAGCAACAACTCGTTTTTTTTCTTCCTTTGTAGAAAAACGTTTCACAAGAACATAAAAACCTTTGGAGAAAAGTTGTTTTTTCACATTTTCTGATTCAAAAATTGCATTCGGCTTTTTTGATTTCTGAGGCCATGCAAGACGATGATTTTTTAAATGAACAGAATACACAAGCGGGCTAGAATTTTCCGTGTAATCTTTAAGCAAAAGATTTTTCATTCTAAAGTCAACAATAGGCCCTGTTGAAACTTTTATACCGAGGTTGTTAATACTTGAGTAATCCGTCAGATTTCTATTTTCAACCTTCTGTTTTATAGGAATATGAAAATATTTTTCATCGTCATTTTTATGTAAAATATGAGAGAAAGGAACTTCTAATGCAGATAAACCTATAAAAGTATCATCGTTGCAATAGGAAATTTTTACATTTCCTTGTTCAGCATTCTTTTGTAACATAATTATTATATTTTCTTGCAAAACAGATTCATCTTTAAATGCCTTATCACGGGATTCAAAAAGATGAATGTATTTAATAGCACAATTTTTTAAAATAAATTCTCTGAATGTTTTGTAATAAACTCCGTTACAAAAACTTCTCGGAACGATCGCAACGATATAGCCGCTATCTTCTGTAAGTGAAATTGCAGCACCCATAAACGCTGAATATAAATTTACTGTTTCAAGACCAAATGCACGAGCAGACTGTCGTTCTTTTGAATTTGTCTGAATTTTTTTATATGGAGGATTCATTATCACATGCGTATATGTCTCATTGATTTTCCATGTATATTCAAATGAGGTTTTTTCTAAAAAATCTTCCGAAAAGATTCTGTAATCCGATTTTTTTAAAGCTGAACTCGATAAGGCTATATTTTCATTTAAAGCAGGATAAATATTTTTATCAATATCATAAGCCGAAATGTGAATGCCGGGGGTATTCCAATTTTCTTTTGCAATTCGTTCCATAAAAGAACATGAAAGTATTCCTATACCTGCCCCGGGGTCAAGCAATTTGATTTTTTTATCAGTAACAGGGAATAAAGATGACATAAAATGGGCTATTTTATACGGAGTAAAATACTGTCCAAATTCTTCCTTATGATTTAAGGATGTTTTAATGGCGTGAACCTTTCGCTCTTTTTCAAGTATGTCTGCAACTGCTACCATAGTAAGTACTATACTATATTTTTGATTTTCAGACCATTCCCTATGGAAGAAGCTGCCGTAAGGCAGTCCACACATCAGATATTAGACCTATTCTGAAACTTTCGTTTTCGAATAGGTCGACGAGTTCTCGCATCGCACCGGAGTTTCGCCGTGTTGCGTCTCAAATGGTCGTCCAACCTCACTTATTCTGCGACTTTTACCTATTTCCGATGCGGTTGCCCTATATTCGCTGTCCTCGTTTTTTCCGGAACGGTACCGGATGCCGTCGTTTTATCCGCTTGCGCCTGAATCTGCGTTGATAGGCGCGCATCAAATTCTGCGTTCAGCCGGTCCCGTATTGCCTCATCAGGAATACTGTTAAAGACGGGGCGGAATGCAGCGTCGATAATCAGCTTTTTGGCGCTGAGTTCGTCGAAGCCGCGGGTCATTAAATAGTAGAGTTTTTCTTTATCGATGGCGGCAAAGCTCGCGGCATGCTCTCCGATAACGTCATCCTCATCGCAGAAGATGGTCGGGATGCTCGTACCGACGGCATTTTTATCAAGCATGATACTGTTATCCGCAAAGCGGGCGACGGAGGCGGAGCAGCCCTTATTCAAGAAAATATTGCCGCGGAAAACCTTATGCGCCTCGTTTTTCAGCGCGCCGCGGGCTTTTATCTCCGATAGCGTGCTCTTGCCGTTGATAATCAGATTATGTTCAAGATCCATCCGGCGCGTTTTATCGACAAAGTACAGCGGGAAGATATACACTTCCGCCCAATCTTCCTGCATATAGGAAGAATAGGAGATGCCGTTTTTTTGCGAACCGAGCTGTATGTCGTGAACGGTTACCCGTGCTCTTTTGCCGACATCCATCCGCACCGTTTCAAAATTGAGTGCGGTGTCTGCAAAGTTTTGAATTTTGATAATTTCGACTGCGGCATGTTTCCCGACACGAATACTGATAAGTCCGTTCCGGTATGATTGCAGCGCCGGAGTCTTTTCATCGGTGTCAAAGTACAGGATGAGCCGCGCCGCAGCGTTATCCGCTATGTCGATATAGCTCCGGTCAAACAGCACGTGATGGACGGCATCCATCGTAAACCGCACAAAGAAATCCTGCATTGCTTCGGGTCTGTTCTGAGCGTGATTAGTGCCGGAACTCGCGCCCGCGGTCTTGCAGCAATCAGCATTGCCCGAAGCTGCGGCCTTATCGTGTTCAGCTTTATCAGCTTCAATCTTGAGGTAAAAGCCGCTGTTCCGCTTTGTCTGCGCTTCGTCGGTAAACCGCTTTCCCAATCCGCAGTTTTTTTCACGCGGAGACTTTTCGGTATTGAATATTTTTGCAACCTGCTCCGCACTGCATGTTTTGAGGAAGTCTTCAATCGGCAGATACTGCGCGGTCTTAGATCCTGTATGAAAAAAGATACCGGAAAAAGGAGCCGTCGGTACATCCTGTATATGATAATCGAGCCGTTTAAAATAGTTGTCGTTTCTCATCAGCCTATCGTCCCCTCAAGCTCAATGGAAATAAGGTTATTCAGCTCGACGGCATATTCGAGCGGAAGCTCTTTGGAGATCGGTTCGACAAAGCCTTTGATAATCAAGGATTTAGCCGTCGCTTCGTCGAGACCGCGCTGCATGAGGTATAGAATCATCGAATCGCTGATGCGTCCGATTTTCGCTTCGTGTCCGATGTCGGCATCGTCGGTATGATTTTCGATAATCGGGATGGTGTCGGTGCGGGACTCGTTATCCAACATGAGGGATTCGCATTCGGCGAGTGCCTTCGCGCCGGTTGCCTCTTTACCGATAACCAGCAAACCGCGGTAGTTTGATTCGCCGCCGTTTTTCGCGATAGAACGCGAGTGCATTTCGGACACGGTGTTCTTTCCGATATGTACAGTCTTGGTACCGGTGTCGAGACACTGCCCCGCGGAAGCGAAGGTAACGCCGGTAAACTCGGAGCGCGAGCGGTCTCCCTTCAAAATACTCATAGGATAGAGCATGGTAACACGCGAGCCGAACGAACCGGACACCCATTCGATAGCGCCGTCTTCTTCTACGATTGCCCGCTTGGTGTTCAGGTTGTAGAGGTTCCGCGACCAGTTTTCGATCGTGGAATAGCGCATGGTCGCCTTTTTACCGACATACAGCTCGACGGCGCCTGCGTGGAGCGCATTTTTATAGTACTTAGGTGCGCTGCATCCTTCGATAAAGTGCAGATAGGCGCCCTCATCGACGATGATGAGTGTGTGCTCAAACTGCCCTGACTGGTTCGCATTCAGTCTGAAATAGGATTGCAGCGGCAGCTCTACCTTGACGCCTTTGGGTACATACACAAACGAGCCGCCCGACCATACCGCACCGTGCAGCGCCGCAAATTTATGATCGTTCGGCTTTATCAGCTTCATAAAATGCTCGCGGACAAGATCACCGTATTGCAGCACCGCCGATTCCATATCGAGGTACACAACCCCTTGGTCTGCAAGGTTTTTCTGCAGGCTGTGATACACCACTTCCGAATCATACTGCGCGCCGACGCCTGCCAGCGAGGTTTGCTCCGCTTTGGGAATACCGAGCCGGTCAAAGGTCTGTTTTATCTCCTCCGGTACCTGATCCCAGTCGGTCGCCATCGGCTTTTCGTCCGAAACAATGTAGTGAATAATCTCTTGAATATTGAGGTCGGAAATATCGGCGCCCCAATCCGGCATCGGCCGTTCAAAAAAATACTGCAAAGATTGCAGTCTGAGGTCGAGCATCCACTTGGGTTCCAACTTGCGGGCGGAAATCTTTCGTACCACATCTTCATTCAGCCCCATACCGGTGGAATACTGATAATCGATTTTGTCCTTTATATCGTAAATGCCCCGCTCAATATCGGAAACAAATGTGCGCTTCCGCGTTTGAAACAGGGGCGAGCGGGAATCTCTAAAATCGTTACTCATAGCCGCTCCTACATCCCTGCGTAGCCATATTTTTGAATATGCTCTACCAGTTCGATGCCACCAGTCTTTACCAGTGATCCGTTAATCAACACGTGGACATAATCGGGCTTTAAGTAATCGAGTACCTTGCTGTGGTGAGTGATGATTAAGATGCCCATATCCGGCGTTTTGAGTTTTGCAACGCCCTCAAATACAATTCTGGTGGCATCGATATCCAGCCCTGAATCCGTTTCGTCCAGAATAGCGAGTTTGGGTTGGAGCACGGCGAGCTGTAATATTTCGTTCTTTTTCTTTTCGCCGCCGGAGAAGCCGACGTTCAAACTGCGGTCTGCGTACTCGGGATTGATACTGAGCGATTCCATCAGCCGGAGCAGCTCTTTGTGGAAGGTGAGCGCCGGTATTTTTTTACCGGTAACCGCTTCCTTTGCAGCGCGGAGAAATTCTTCGACCTTTAAGCCGGGGATTTCTTCAGGATTTTGGAAGGAAAGAAAGATACCTTTCCGCGCTCGCTCAAAAACAGGCAAATCGTTGATCAATTCTCCTTCAAAAAAAATCGAGCCTTGGTCAACTTGAAAGACGGGATTACCGACAATCGCAGCGGCAAGCGTGGATTTTCCGGCGCCATTCGGCCCCATCACGACATGTATTTCTCCCGCATTGACGGTCAGGTTTAAATTATGCAAAATCGGCTTTTCATTCACCGACAGATGTAAATTTTCTATATGTAATAGCGGTTTCATTCGCAACTCCTATACAAGTTTGCGGTGCGCAAACTTGGAGAAATAAAAGACGTACCATTGTACGGCTTTTATTTTACATTTTTCTGTGTGAAATGTATTAATAAAATATTATAACGAGATGCAAAATACGTTACAAGAGCGCGTTGAATCACGTTAAACAAGTTTTGAAACAAAACCTGTCCTTTACCGATGTACATGGACGTACATTGGTAGAGAGGTACAAGAATGTATATTTTTGACGAGGTGGTTGCAATCGGCTTTAATACCCTTTATTACGACGTAGAGCGTTCGTCAAAACTATACATCCGTGTATAGTTTTGACTGCAAGTTGTGGCTCTGCCACAACATTGCTCCTGTTCGGAACCACCGCCGTCCGTGGCGGTAGAGGACGGCGGGTATGAAACCCTCCGCACGAATAAAAGAATGTGAGAACAAATATTGATACATGAGTGAACTCAAAGCATTTGTAAAATCGCTTACAATACCTTTTTGTGATAGAACAATCATCTTGACAAATATAGGGTATAACCTATATAGTCAGAATTAGATATGGAAAGTAATTGGACGGTTGAATTCTATGAAACAAAAGCAGGTGAAAAACCAAGTTTAGATTTTATAAATACGCTTGAAGTCAAGCTTAAAGCTAAAGTATTCCGTGATTTAGAATTACTGGAAAATAAAGGAAATGAATTACGATTACCATATTCACAACATCTTGATGACGGTATATTTGAGTTAAGAACAATTCAAGGTAACAATATAGTAAGGTATTTGTATTTCTTTTTCATTGAAAAGAAGATAGTCATAACGCATGGTTTTCGAAAGAAAACTCAAAAAACACCACCTTCAGAAATACAACGGGCAAAAGATTATCGAACCGACTATTTGAATAGGAAGCTAGAAGCAGGAGGAAAGAAATGACATTAACAGAGGCATTAAAAGAACAAATGAACGATGAAACTTTCAGAAAGGAATATGAATCTCTTGAGCCGGAATATGAACTTATCAGTTCGTTAATTGATGCCAGGAAATTGTGTAATGTTACTCAAAAACAACTTTCCGATGCAACTGGAATTGCTCAAGCAGATATAAGCAAAATAGAAAATGGTTTCGGAAATCCGACAATAAAGATTTTGAAAAGGCTTGCAGACGGATTAGGAATGAATTTGAAGATAGAATTTGTTGCTAAAGCTAAAGTATCGATATAAATAAAGCACCCATTCCCCAGCCTCAAGGCTGGCATTGCCTTTGCGACAATGTAAGTTAAGCACTCGTTCAACGGGACGTCTTATAGCGAGGGAAAAAACAAACAAACGTAAGGAATTTTCGCAGGAAACTGTTTTGGGGTGACGATTTAGAAAAAATGAGGCTTGATAAATGATTGTTACAGATACATCGGTTTGGATTGATTATGTAAAGGGGATTGATGCACCTCATACCAATAATACACAATAATAGGAATTTTAATCCAATGGAATGAGTTTTAGGATGATTGTTAAAAATAAATGCCCGCTTGTCTAAACCCCGCAAATATGCTACATTCGTTTCGTTGTTTAAAAACGGACGATTAACTCAGTGGTAGAGTGCTACCTTCACACGGTAGAAGTCACTGGTTCAAACCCAGTATCGTCCAATCTTTTATCTTTTTCATTCATCACAATTCTACAATTCGGTATTATCCTACAAGCCGATGTTGATTTAATTAAACTTTTAAGATTTGAGCGGCTCCTTGGCGAAGCATCATATCCGCAAGCACAATCGCAACCATTGCATCGATAACGGGCATGACCCGCCGGTAGAGACAGACATCATGCCGTCCCGTAATCGCATAGGCTATACGTTCGCCGCTTGCGGTCTCCATTATCTGTTCTTGAGCGATTGAAGGCACCGGCTTTATGACCGCCTGAAACACAATATCTTTTCCATCGGAAATGCCTCCGGCAATTCCTCCGTGATAATTTTTATCGACGGCATTTGCCTCCGAACCGGCCATACGCGCCAGCTGAAAGCCTGCTCCGAATGCAATACCCTTCACGCTGCCGATGGAAAGCACCGCCTTTGCGAGTTCCGCTTCGAGCTTATCAAAGACCGGCTCACCGAGACCGGCGGGAACATTCCGCACCGTGCACTGCACAATAGCTCCGGCGGAATCGCCTGCCTGCTTAATCGCAGCAAGTTTACTGCTGATCTCCAGTGGGAGTTCGTCGGCTGCAGAAATCGGTTCGCAAGGGATGCCTGCAATTTCTATTGCTGAGGTTTCAATGGTGAGCGGGAGACTTGCAGACGCCGTATACTGTGCATGATACGGTGTCGAACAATGTGTCAACACTTTCTTTGCGATAACACCGGCAGCAATGCGTGCAGCGGCTTCACGCCCCGATGCGCGTCCGCCACCGCGCCAGTCGCGGCGGCGGTATTTTGCCTCGTAGGCAAAATCCGCATGACCGGGACGGTATATGTTTTTTAGCGCTTCGTAGTCATGCGGACGCGCATCGGCATTGCGCAGAAGCACCGCAATCGGAGTCCCAAGAGTTTTGCCTTCAAATACGCCGGAAAGGATTTCGGGTATATTCGATTCCCGCCGCGCGGTTTCAAAACTGCCTGACGGTCTTACCGTATTAAACGCAGCGGTAAAATCTTCCGAACCGAGCGGAATACCGGCGGGGCACCCGTCGACGACAACGCCGATTGCGGCTCCGTGGCTTTCACCGAATGTGGTAACTCTAAAAATCGTTCCAAATGTATTTCCCGCCATGACGGTATTTTACTTTAAATACTCATAGGACTCAAGCTCGTCGGCGGAATGATAGGGTCAAGATAAACCCCTGACGAACCTCTTGCATAAGATATCGGTTTCTGATATAGTAATTCCATTATCGGCGCCGTGCCCAAGTGGTAAGGGAGAGGTCTGCAAAACCTTCATTCATCAGTTCGATTCTGATCGGCGCCTTTTATTCACCCATTCGTTCAATTCGATAATCCAAACGCACAATTAAAATTCCGTACAATAATATCGCTGAATGCTTCTACCGCAGCTTCATCTATGTCGATTTCTTCAAGCGCCGTAGTGCACGATTCATACTGTTTGATAATACCTATCCGCTTTAGTGACTGTACACGGGGGTGCTTTGCCGTATCGTCTCCTGTGTATCGTAGATGTGCACATTGCGCCGTAACTGCGATAATATCTCGAGGATGAGAATACGGCTCCGATTTAAGCCTCATATATGGGGCGTCGGTTTCCGTTAAGAGGCGGCTGCTATCGAATGAAGCGGCCATTGCGCATACGGATTTCTGCCCGCGGAGTACCGCCTTGCCGAGTGAAAAATAGGCGTTGACACCTTTTTTGAGGAACGCCGCAGCCTCTTGCGGACTACCGCCCCAACCGTGAAAGATAACTGCCGGCAGCTTTTTTAACCGAGCTACCGAATCAAAGATGAGGGGCAGGGCTTTCCGGCAATGAATCACAGCCGGCAGCTGAAACTCCTGCGCCCATCGTAATTGCATATCCCATACTGTTTGCTGCATCGGCAAAAGCTGTTTATAATCATCATTAAAAAGATCGAATCCGCATTCTCCGATCGCTTGAATCTGCCGTGTTTCCAATAGGCGGTATAAAAACTCCGCCTCATCGGTTACGGGATTTTGCGGATGAATGCCGAAGGAAAAGAGTACCCGCCGACTCTCAGACAGTTGTAAAAGGCTGCGGTGCCGTTCGTATTCGGTATGATCGTGCGCCGAGCAGCAAAGCGATATCGACTGTGCAAATAGCTCACTTACAGTTCCGGTATCGTCCGAAGATATGCACGAATCAATATAATCTGCAGGATGGAGATGGGCGTCACTATACATACATAAACTTTTAAATGATATTAGAAAGAAATGTAAGCCCTCTTTTGCTTTTGGAAATATCGTACAGGCAACCGGACAGACGCAGGAAGAAGTCAAAAAATAGATATTAGAGAAAAGAGGTAATATCGTCATTCCCGATAAAATTGTGATAGTATCATGATAATAGGGAGATTGATATGAAATATGATTTTACGACAAAAGTAAACAGAGCCGGTTCAGGTTCGCGTAAATGGGATGCGATGTATCAGGTCAACCCGCACGTCGATTCGTCCGTTGTGCCGCTTTCGGTTGCCGATATGGAATTTAAGATGCCGCCGGAATTAACGGAAGAACTCAAGCACTATCTTGATAACGCCGTGCTGGGCTATACGGGGCCGACTGTTACATATAAAGAAGCGGTACAAAATTGGATGAAAGCGCGGCATAATTGGGTAATTGATCCTGATTGGATTGTCCCCACTGCGGGTGTTGTGCCTGCGATTTTTAATGCGGTTAGAGCTTTTACCGAACCGGGAGACGGCGTTATTCTGCTGTCGCCGGTGTATTATCCTTTTTTTAGGGCAATACGCTTGCAGGGACGGAATGTTGCAGCGTGTTCGTTGCAGGAAAACGGCGGCCGCTATACGATTGATTTTGAAGCACTTGAGCGGCTCGCTGCGGATTCGCGTAATAAGGCGCTGCTCTTTTGTTCACCTCATAATCCTGTCGGCAGAGTGTGGACAAAAGAAGAGCTGCATAAAATAGAAGAAATCCTGTTAAAAAATAATCTTTTGCTGTTTTCGGACGAAATTCATTTTGATATTGTAATGCCGGGGTATACGCACACCGTTTTCCAATCGTTAGGGGACGACCTTGCCGAGCGGACAATCACCTTTACCGCACCTTCCAAGACATTCAACATCGCCGGTTTGGGAATCAGCAATATCATCATTAAAAATGAGAATATGCGGGAAACTTTTGTAAAAGCCCAAGAGCTTGGGGCGGGAGCATTGTTCACGGCATTGAGCTATAAGGCCTGTGAAATTTGCTATACGCAGTGCGCGGCGTGGCTTGATGAATTTTTGTCCGTAATCGATGCCAATCAGCGTATTGTGCAGCAGTTTTTCCAAACGCACCATCCCGAAATTAAAGCGCCGCTCATCGAAGGCACGTATTTGCAATGGCTCGATTTTAGGGCGCTGGGAATGGAACACAAGGCTTTGGAAACGTTTATGACGCAGACGGCGCAAGTATTCCTAGATGAAGGATATATCTTCGGCGAAGAAGGCAGAGGTTTTGAACGGATTAACCTTGCAGCTCCCGCATCGATTATTACCGAGACCCTCGAACGGCTGAGTCGCGCATTGCGGAACTTGAAGACGAAATAAGTACCATAATGATCGAGAGGTTCTCTGTCGAAGTTATACCTTCGTTGGGAATCTCCTGTCTTATTTTCGACAAATCTGAGTTCTTGTAGCAGTTGATGTCATCGGTCTATTCTAAAAACGGGTCCGATTGAAATAACGGTCGCGTTAACAATATTGATGTCTCGTCGTGTCGGGTTGGGCAAACAACCGAGGCTATTGCCGACCCCGAAAAATATTCCGCATTTTTTATTAAAGTAATATGCGCCGCTTAAACGCATATTAAGAGCAGGCGCTAACGGCCACAGTCCTGCGGGGCCTATGCCAACCATAAGCTCAAAATTACTTCCGATACCGTGTGTGTATCCGAAAAGAAATTCAAAATAACCGATTATACCGAATCCCATCGATCGCGCTTCGCCGTGCATCGATTCTGGCGGTTTATAAGGATCTGTACGATGCTCTATTATAAAAATAGGCATAATATTATTGTTGATCATAAAAGTAAAGCCGTTTTTCTTTTGTACGAATATGATATCCAATCCGATTGCAGGGCCGGCCATTGTTTCATACAAATACATTTTATCGGCATAGTGGGACGTATGTGCGAGAATTGCGCCTGTCATTCCGTTATGCGGTGCGAAAACAAAGTGGTCAAATCCTGCTGCAAAAAGATAAAGCGGTGCAAGCAGCAATACGGCAGTAATGCAATTCCTTTTCATATAATCTCCTTCGCATCCTTTAAAAAGCTGACAATAATGCAGATCATAATGATGCCGAGCGGAAAGGCGGCGATAATTGATAAGCTTTGCAGCTGGCTGAGGTTACTGCCGGTAAGAATCAACGCTGCCGGTAGTAAGATAAAGACAACCGACCAGAATGCCCGCAGGCTTTTTTTAGGTTCACTGCCTTCCAGCTGCCGCTGCGAATAAGACGCAATAACCATTGTAATTGCATCGAATGTACTCGCATAGAGAGCAATCATCGTGATGATGAGCAGCACTAAACCGACTTTCGCAAATGGTAGCGTTTCCAAAATGCTTAAAATAATTTCTGCGGGGGCGATACCGGCAGCAAGCCGTTCCGCTGCCGGTAATAAGCCATGCGTTTCCAAATAGAGACCGTAGTTCCCCAACACGATAAACGAGCAATAGGTTCCCGCGATACCGCACATAAGCCCGCCTAATACGGTATTCCGTACCGTTCGCCCTTCCGAGATTGTCCCGATAAAGAACGGCGTTGCGACAAACCATGCAATCCAATATGCCCAATAAAAAATCGTCCACTGCTGCGGGAACCCTGCACCGTCTGCGCCCGAAATCCGTAGGGGATCCATCCATGTGGAAAGCGAGATAAAGTTTTGCAGCATCTTCCCGATGCCGGTTATGCTTGTTTCGATAATATAGAGTTTGGGACTGAACAAAAACACAAATACAATGAGGCTTGAAAAACACACAACGGCAACCTTTGCCAGATGAGAAATGCCTTTTATCCCCAGCAGAACAGCCGAGGTATATACCGCTGCAATAATGCAGAGTACAACCAAGGTAAGCATCCGTGATTCAGGAATGCCGGAGATGGTGGAAATTGCCAGCGACAACAGCGGTGTTGCAAGCGAAAATGTCGTTGCGGTTCCTGCTAAAAGACCGACGACTGAAAATACATCGATGATGGTTCCCAGTATGCCGTCGATTTTATTACCGAAAAGGGGGCGACACGCTTCGGAAAGTTTTTGCTTTTTCCGCTGCCGTACATGGAGCATATAACCGAACGCAACAGCGCATACGATATGGAAGCTCCACGGGGTAATGCCCCAGTGAAACAGCGGGTATGTTGCAGCCCAGTCTTGTTTTTCAGCTGCCGTAAGCAGATGTTTCCCGAATGGCGATGCTGTGTAGTAATATCCCCATTCGATAAGCGACCAATACAAAATATCGGCAGCCATCGTAGAGGTAAAAATCATGGCGCCCCATGTAAAATTGCTATAGCGCGGTTTATCGAGACTGCCTAACCGGATTGCTCCGTATTTTGAAAAAGCAAGATAAAATGCGGTACACACTAAGCCGAAGCCAAGAAGTATATAGAAAAATCCAAGCTTATTGACAAAAATATTCCATAGAGTATCAATGACCTTCATCGAGTGCTTCGGAAAGGTAAGCAGCAATGCCGCAGTGCCGGTTACAATGATGAGCGGTAAAAGGGTAATAATCCAATCGATTTCTCCGGAACCGTACCAGCCTTTATTGAGCTTCCGAGTGTTCATTTTGTGTTTGTTCATTGGTTGTTTCTTCATTTTCTCCATCTTGTTGAGCAGGAAACTCCGTCATCTGCATAATTTGTTTGTAATAATCTTTTGCATATCGGTACATCTTTAGCCCGTACTCACCGAAATTTTCTCCCAGCGCTTGTTTATAACATGTCCACAGCGCCCATAAGAATCCTGCAAGCGCAACATAGATATAGACACGTAACTTCTCTTCGCTTTCCGGATCGCGGCGGAAGTAGCGGTGCATAAGATCGGCTATTTGAGCTTCGGAAAAGTAAGAGTAAATAGAAAACATTGCAAGGTCGGCCAGCGGATCGCACATCGCGGCGTATTCCCAGTCGAGCAGTTTAACATCACCATCGCTGACAATAAAATTATCGCAGATTAAATCGATATGGGTCAGCACTTCCGGTTTTTTAAGTGTATCGAGTAAATCCAGCAAGGTGTTCATTTTTTCCCGGACTTCGGCATAATCGTAAAAAAGAATACCGTGCTTTGCTTCCGCTTGCTGTTCATAAAAATTAATCCGCTCCCTAAAATTAAATCGGTGCCGTACCGTAATACCGGATGTATGCAGCTTACGGGCTATCCACATACACGCTTCCAAATCATCCGAGTTGTGAGGATTCGCTATGTGCATATTTTCTTCAAACTGACTGATTTTTACGCCGGTTATTTGGTCAAAATAGATAATCTTATCGGAGATACCGAGCGGCTCAATCGCTTTATATACCGCATATTCCTGTTTCCGGTTGATAAGAATGTCAGTACCGGCGCCCGGAATGCGGAAAATATATTTGTTGTTGTTCAGTTCAAATATGAAAGATTTATTAGTCATTCCAAGCCGCAACGGACGTAAATTTTTGATCTGCATTTCAGGTTGCCCGAATACACGGGAGATCAATTCCATCCATTTATTCTGTGTGGAAATCATGTATGAGGTGTCGAATTGGCGCAGCTCTTCCAACGATTCAAATTCATATACCTGATTGGAGGGCTGTTTATTTGCAAACATCGTCAACGTGTTTAAGTGACGGCTCAATACGTCTTCCCAATACCAGTCGTCGGTATCCTCGCGGTGATAGGCTTCTTCAATCATTGGACGGATGGCATCGGAAAAAGCACGCGAAAAATAGACCGGCCCGTACATCACCCATGCGTTCCTGCCGCCGACCTTCACCTTCATTATCTTGTCATGTAAACCCAGCTGCAATACCCATTCGGTAGTCTTTTCGTTCACTTTTACGGACGAATACCATGAATCGTATTCATACGTGTGATACATATTTTTTCGCAGCCAGTTGTCGCTGGAAAGAATATAGGTGTTTTTGAGTTTGTCGCGAACATGATACAGTGTTGAAAGATTGTTTTTACTTTCAAAATCGGGATTGTATACAAGTTTTACATTGTATTTATCGATGAGGTATTCAAAGGTTTCTTTCAGATAGCCGACGACTACCGTGATATCGGTAATGCCCGCTTCCTGCAGCTGCTTGATTTGGCGTTCAATCATCCGCTCACCGAAAACTTCCAGCAACCCTTTGGGGATGGCATAGGTGAGCGGAATAAACCGCGAGCCAAAACCCGCCGCCATAATAATAGCATTGTCAACTTTACACGAATCGTATTCGGTATGCGCTTTAATGGTTAGAACTCTTTTGCCGATGGCGGGTAATCCGTTCGTTTTAAGAAGACCATCCTGTTCCATAGCAAAGAGAATTTGATTGACATACGCGAGTGATATTTTTAATGTGCCAGCAATATCCCGCTGCGTAATCGCCGGATTTTTTTTCATTAACTCGATAATTTGAAAATATCGTCTTTTCATATAAAATGTAGTATATTTTAGTTTTTGTTCACTGTCAATGATAAAAATGTTGGAAAGTGAACAGAAAATAAGTGAACAAGAAGGGTAGATTATTTACGTCACGCTTTACAAGAAATGCGGGGATGTCTCAAAAGTCGGTTACTTTTTCGGCATCCTCATGATAAATTATCGAACGGTCTCATTACAATCAGACTCTCTATAATTTATCTACTTAAAAGTGTATAGTAATTAAAGGTACCCTTTCATATCTAATCTAGGTTAGGCGGTACCGAAATTATTTTAGGAGAGACTTTTATGGATCAAAAGAAACGAAAAGTAACAATCGTCGGCGCAGGCTCCGTCGGGGCAACCTTTGCGTATGCGTTGGCTCAAAGCGGTTTTGCCGATGAGATTGCAATAACCGATATGAATAAAAACTTTGCGGAAGGGCAGGCAATGGATCTTGTCCACGGCCTACCGTTTTTGCCACAGGTCGATATCCATACCGGCAGTCAAACCGATTATGCGGACAGCGATATTATCGTCATAACCGCCGGTGCAAAACAGCAGCCGGGAGAAACGAGAATAGATCTCCTTAAACGCAATGCTGCCATCATTAAAAACATTGCCAAAGAAATTGCCGCAAGCGGCTGCAAAGGTGTGATGCTGCTCGTCAGCAACCCCGTCGATATTCTTACAAAGGTAGCGCTCGAAGCAAGCGGCTGGGAACGCGGGCGTGTTATCGGTTCCGGCACCGTCTTGGACACTGCCCGCTTCCGCTACGTACTCAGCAAAGAATGCGGCGTCGATGCCCGTAATATACACGGATACATTCTCGGTGAGCACGGCGACAGCGAATTTGCCGCATGGTCGATGACCACCATAGCCGGACGGCGTATCGATGAATACTGCGGAAACGGCGCCTGCACTTCAGGCATTCACTTCGATAAGGAAAAAATCTTGGACGAAGTACGCCATTCAGCCTATCATATCATTGACTACAAAGGTTCTACCTATTTTGCCGTCGGCTTGGCGCTTACCAGAATAGCCGGCGCCATTTTGCGGAATGAACGCAGTATCCTCTCCGTTTCGATGGCTCTAAACGGAGAATTCGGTTTGCACGACGCCTGCTTGAGCGTTCCCTGTATTGTCGGCAGAAACGGTGTAGAAAAAATCATCGAAGGCGAACTTCCCAAGGATGAACAGTCAGCGCTTGAAGCCAGCGCACAGCGACTCCACGATGCCTATCTTTCTATCTGTTAAAAACTGTTAAAAAGCATATTTTTTATGTAGGGTTTTAGGGCGGCTGTTGAGCAGCGTACATCATTAATATACTGCTCAACGACGAAAGGCTGTCCAAAAGGACAGTTTCCTTGAGCTTTAGATGCGATGTTGTCGATGAAAAATGTACTTCCGTGTACATTTTTCATCGACAACGCAGATGCCCGCATATCTGCAAGTTTACGCCGACCACTGGTCGCTTTCCCTTTGCAGCCGATACATCTCCCGATAAATGCCGTCTTTTTTCATCAGCTCGGCGTGGGTGCCGGTTTCGGCAATGGTTCCTTTGTTGAGCACGATAATCTTATCAGCATTTTCTACGGTACGGAGGCGGTGAGCGATGACGATAACGGTTTTACCTTTTATAAGTGTACCGATGGCATGCTGGATAAGCGTTTCGTTTTCAGGGTCGAGGGCTGCGGTTGCTTCATCCAAAAGGATAATCGGTGCATCTTTGAGGAGGGCGCGGGCGATGGAAAGCCGCTGGCGTTCTCCGCCGGAAAGGGTATAACCGTTTTCGCCGATTTCCGTGTCGTAGCCCTGCGGCAGTTTTTCGATAAACGACTCACACTGCGCGGCTTTTGCGGCAGCGAGCACTTGTTCCCTCGTCGCATTCCGGTTGCCGATTAAAATATTGTTGTACACCGTGTCGTTAAAGAGCACGACATCCTGAAACACAATCGAAAACGCGCTGAGCAGGGTTTCCGGTTCTACCGAGGAAACATCAACACCGCCGATGCTGACCGTACCCGATGACGTATCCCAAAAGCGCGCAGCCAATCGCGCAATGGTGGATTTCCCGCAGCCGGAGTGTCCCACGAGCGCGGTAATTTCGCCCTGCTTGGCGGTAAAGCTGATTCCGCTTACCGTGTTTTCTCCGGCATCGTTTGCGGCGGTGCCTGCATTATTGGAATTACCGGCAGCGCTTCCACCGATGTCAGTCGCACCTTTACTGCTCGGTTCATTATATGAAAACGACACATTATCGTAGCAAATGTCGTAGCCGTTCGGCTTAAAACTTTCACTGCCCGTCTGTTTGGGATAATTGATAATCGCCTGCTTCCGCTCAACAGCAATCAGTGTATAAAAGAATTCGGCAAGCAGCATAAACACTGTCGTCAACGGATCGAAGATACGGCATGAGACCAACAAAAAAACGATATAGGTCAACAGTTCGATTTTCCCCTGCGACAGCAAGTACGCTCCGTAAGAAATGACGAGCGGAAAGCCGAACCGGATCAACGCGGCCACACCGAACATAAGCGCGCCGATTGCAGCTTCCGATTTGAGCGCAGCGTGCGTTGTTTCGGTAATATCGTCTTTGAGCTTTTGCACATACAAAGCTTTTTTATCGGAAGATTTCAGCACCTTGATATTGTCTATCATCTGCTGTAGCGAATCGTATATTGCATCCTTCCGTACGATGACGCTTTTCATCTTTTTTTCCGACAGCTTCCGGCAGCCGACAACAATAAAAAATCCTGCAAAGGCACAAACAAACAACGCAATAGTCATCCGCCAATCCAAAAACGCTAAAAGAGCCGCCGCAATTAAAATCGAAATAATACCGCCGAACATTTCCGGCACGACATTAGAAAACGCTTGTTCAATCGTTGTAACATCGTTTAAAAGCGTCGAGGTCAAATACGATAAATCTTGCCTGCCGAAATACGACAGCGGGAGCTTCCGAAGCGATTCCGCGAGCGAAATACGCACATTTGCCGCTTCTTCATACGCGCCGTTATACGTCCTGCCGTACTTTAATTTTTCAAGGATAAACAGCACGGCTATAAACGCCGCTCCGGCTGCTACCACCGCCCATACATTCGGAGCTTTAAAACCTTGCTGCATAATGCGCGCTAAAAAATACTGCAGCACATACAGCGAAAGTCCCAGCGGCACCATCACAAACAAATTGATAATAACCCCGAGTGTAATTGACAAACGCACATTCCGCGTCCCCGCATCGGATAACGCAAAAAATCTTTGTAACATAATTCCTCCAAACGTCTTGTAGGGGAAGACCTTTCTTTTTTTTCGATAAAAAGAAAGGTCTTCCCCTACGACCCCTTCTAAAGAAAAATGACGACCAAAGGGTTGCACCCTTTGGAAACCCGCCCAAAAATGAACATCCCGTCCGCTTTCAGGGGGAATTCTGTTTTTTGGATTGACGTGTCTCAATCCGTAAGACATTCGCTGAAAAAGGATATAGCCTTATTTTACCGCCCGATCAGAGCAGAGCTGTTTTTTGGAAGGGGCGAGCACGGTGCATTCGGCATCTTGTGTTAATATTGCATTCCAAAAATCTTGTATGTTCATACCCGACCTCAAAGTTAGATATTCAATTCCATTTCAATACATTCCCATACGCCATCCGGCATCATATAGGTTATAACTTTTCCTGTTGGTTGGAAACCGGCGATTTCATAACAATGCCGAGCGCGTTCATTATTCGTAAACACTCTCAATGTTATTTTTGAAGCATGCAAAACGTTTTTTGCATATTCTATTGCAAGTGCTACCATTTCCTTTCCGTTTCCCTTTCCTCTGCTCTCAGGCGAAAGTATAATAAACCCAAATCGGACGAGTGTTTTATCGTCTTTATTTGGGTACCGGATAAACAAATGACCGAGCACGGTGTGTTCGTCAACGGCGCAAAGAGGAATGATAGACTGTATACCGTTCATCGAATCATAGTATTCATTTAACTCATTGCCATTTAACGGAAACCGCCCTATTCTGTCGGCAGACCATTGATAAAGCTGCTTTGTATCCTTAATCCAACTGCAAATGATTTTGGAATCTTGCGCCTCATATTTTCTTAATGTCATGAACACCTCGATAATATTTTTTATAAACCGGTTACCAGTACCATCTTATTTAATTATCAATTATCAATTATCAATTATTTACCCTTTCCGCGCTGTTACACACAGATACCTTTTTGCAAAAAGCGAGTCGGTTTGTATACCGGTAAAGCCTGCCGAAGTCAGCAGTGCGCTCAACTGTTCACCGGTATAGATTTTCATACCGCTGATTCTTTTCGGCCATTTTTCATCGCCTTTATGAAGCCCGTCTACTTCGTTGCAGATAAAAAAGTGCGCTCCTTTTTTGAGCACGCGGAACACTTCTTTAAACGCTGTTTCTATTTCCGGCCAAAAATAAACCGTTTCGAATGCCGTTGCAATATCGAATGAATCGTTTTCAAAGGGCATGGAAGAAACGCTTGCTTGCAGTATACGGCAGGTTCCCCGTTCGATATACGCCTTATTGCATTTCGTCGATTGCGCAACACAGACATCGGAATAATCAATACCGGTTACCTCTTCGCAGCCGCGCTCAAGCAATCGTTTGACATTTGCGCCTCCGCCGCATCCGATATCAAGACCGCTGCCTAAAATTTTTCCATCCAAATGCGAAAAGCCCCATTCCGCCATGCGTGTATGTCCTGAATTCATTCCCGCGACAATCAGCTTACCGATAAAGCCCGCAGGTTTTCTAAAATTATCTCCTAAACTCATTTTCTCCTCCCCTGATTCACACTTTCCACTCGATGCCTTTTTGGAAATTGTCCCACATACTTGCGTACAAACCCTTCCGCACAAGCAGTTCCTTATGTGTGCCTTCTTCTGCGATTTTGCCTTCGTCTATAACACAGATTTTATCTGCGTTTACGACTGAGGAAAGGCGGTGTGCAATCATGATGACGGTTTTGTCTTTGAGCAGTACGTCGAAGGTCTTTTTGATTTTGTATTCGTTTTCGGCATCGGCAAAGGCGGTTGCTTCATCCAGTACGATGATGGGGGCATCCTGCAACAAGGCGCGGGCGATGGCAAGCCGCTGGGCTTCTCCGCCTGAGACGTATGTACCCTTGGCGCCGTACACCGTGTCGATACCGGCGGGCAGTTTTTCGATAATGTCCATACACTCGGCTTTGCGGAGCGCTTCCATTACCTCTTCACGGCTTGCATCTTTTTTGCCGTAGCGGATATTTTCTAAGATGCTTTCCTTAAAGAGCTTATTCTCTTGGAATACAAAACCGACGGTGTGCAGCAGGTCGCTTGTTTTTATGCTACGGATGTCAACATCGCCGATACTGATACTTCCGGAATCGATTTCCCAAAAACGGCCGAGTAAATTGACCAGAGTGGTTTTACCGCCGCCTGAAGGACCGACCAGCGCAGTGAGCGAATGTTCGGGGATGCTGAGTGTGATGCCGTTTACCGCGGTGCGGCTCTGAGGAGACGGGGCTGCTCTGCCGGTGTTTTCTCCGTCTGTTTCCGGTGCGGTCTTTGCAGAGGCGGCAGCCGGTTCCGTCTTATATGAAAATATCACGTCGTTAAATGCAATATCATATTTTTCAGGCAGTATGGATGTTTCCGGTTCTTTGGTCAGCGGTGCTTGCAAAATATCTTCGATACGGTTGAGCGCATCGTTTGAGCGTTGATAAAACGTGTTTGCATACATAACTTTCATCAGCATCGTATAGGTAACCGGTGCAAAGGCGAGGTAAAACACAAAGCTGTAAAAAAAGTGCGGGTCAAGCGTTGCTGTCCCGGCCATCAATAACGCTGCCGGAAGTAAAAAGACAAACCCGAGTTTAATCAGCGATAAAAAAATCGAATAGCCGTTTTCCCACGACATCGAATATTGGAGAACGAACTCTTTATAGTTCATAATCGAGGTGTAAAAGTTTTTAAAATAATACACAGACTGATTAAAAGTTTTGATAACCGAAATACCGCGTACATATTCGGTACCTGCGTTGTTCATCTGCTCAAGCGCGTCTTCATACTTTTGCATAAAACCGGAGTTTGTACTGATCCGCATTAAAACAGCTTGCAGAACAAACGCAAGCACAAGCGGTAAAAGAGAAATCAGCCCGAGCCGCCAGTCGAATACCAGTGTAAGGGCGAGTATCGCAAAAGGAGAGACCATGTTCTGTGCGGTGTCAGGCATATTATGAGCAATGAGCGTTTCAAGCTGATTAATGTTTTTTTCAAACACCTTGCGTACCTTGCCGCTGACATGCGTAATATGCCAGCCAATGGGCAGGTCTGCCAGTGTTTCCGCCATCCGTATCGAAAGGTTTTGCTGAATGGTAAATGCCGTCGCGTGTGAAAGCATGAGCGCCGTGTAATACAGCACAAAGCCCGCCGCCGCAGCACCGACCGCCCACAGCCCATAGCGTGCAAGAGCTGCTGCGTTCACCGCTTCTTTTGCCGCAACTGCGGAAATCACATCGCGCATTACAAAGAACACCATAATGTACGGCACAAAACTGACGAGTGCGCTTAAAGCGGAAAGCACCAGCGACAGTGGTAAAAGCCCTTTGCTGCTTCCCGCATAGCTTAACAGCCGCTTAATGGCTTGCTGCTTTGCCGGATTTCGTTCCTGCTGCTGCGGTGCTTTTTTTCCCCATGCAGGATTTTCCTCTGTAGCATTTACCGGGGATTGCCGCTCCTTTGCAGAACTTTTCCCCAGTGATCTTTTTGTATCATTCATAGAGCATAGGCCTCCATATCAAATAATCGACGGTATCGTCAGCTGTTTGACATGAAAAAATATATCCAAACAGAAATAGATTGTCAACGGCATCTAACAAAGATACTTGTAGACAACAACCGCTTCTTTAAGTGCTTCATATAAGCCGTTTTAATTATGCAGTACCGATTACCAATTACACATTATCAATTAAACATTATTTTCGTCTTTTCCACGGAATAAAGCGGTTGACCCGTTTGCAATACGCAGCGTATTCATCACCGAAACGTTCGGTAAGCCATCGCTCTTCCGTCAATTTCATAAATATGGTGAGGTATAGCCAAAAGAGCGGAGACAATATCAATACATACCAGTTCCGGCAAAATAGCAGCGCTCCGGTACAGATAAATAAAAAGGCGGAATAGATCGGGTTACGCACAAGGCCGTAAACACCATCCGTTGCAAGTTGATTTGCTTTTATTTTGGTGTCGATGCGGGCACCGAATACTGCAGTGCACCACAATGCAACGCCGCCTGCAATACACAAAACCCCGACAATGACAAACACGCTTGCAATGATTGCACTGCGAATGTTTCCGCTTGTCAGCATACCGAATGTTACCGCTGCAATACCTGCGGCAGTGAACGCAATCATAATTGCAATACAAATCGGACCGATACCGAGTATTGGAAGATGCTCTTGTTCAGTTGTTTTCATTTCAGTATCCTTTGCCTTCTTTTTGCTACGAATGGTGCCGATAAGATGTTGTAAGCTCAAAACTGGATGGCGGAATAACATACGCGGACCGCTGTAGCGCATAACCGCACGGATTTGTCGGCGCATCTCCGGCTTGTAGCAATGCACGGGACAAACATTACAAAACGGCTTTTCCTGCTTACCGCGATACCGGCATTGTTCAATCCGTTTGTGTGTATATGCTTTTAACGCCTCCACGTCCGGCACCGCTGCATCAATGACTTCCCTATTAGACTTTGAAGGATTATGCCGATGTGCCGCGGCATAGAGATCGATCATCGAATCGACCAAGCGTACTTCATCTTCTACCGTCATCTTATGCATATCGATACTTTACAAATGGCCTCACTTTCTACAGAGGAGATACACTGCCCACGCCGGATATCTTACGTATAATAGCAGGGTCGCCTTTATACCAAATGCTTCCGCTGCCGCTGATATCGGCTCGTAAAACCTTTGTAACCCACACATTTGCAGAGCCTGAACCTGAAATGGATATATCGGCATATTCGGCTTTCAAGTCGGTAGCTTTGATATTGCCGGAACCGGAAATAGCAGCTCTCATGTGTTCGGCTTTTCCTGACGCTGTAAAAGATCCCGAACCGGATATGTTCAACTCTAGTTTTTTTACGTCAATATTGCGTGCAGTAATATCGCCGGAACCGGATACATCTATTGTCATTGTTCCCCTGTGCATATCGAATGATGAAATCGTACCGGTCAGCGATCCGGAAGCTGTTAATTGTGTTAAAACCGGCATCGTAATAGAAGCTTTGCAGTGGGCGTTGCTTATAGCGTACCCTTTTTTGAAGCCGATATGGAGGTTATTACCACTATCGTTGACTTGTATATCTAAATAGTCAAAAAGATTTTCATCGGCATCTACGGTAACGGAAAATGTTCCGTTCCGTGTTATCTCGACAGTCCAGTCGCCGCTGATGGAAACGGTCTTAAAACTATTCAGTGAAAAGTTCTGTTGTTTTACGTTCCCGTTCCCGCGAATAGAGGTGAGCGATCCCGGGCAGCCGCCGGTGGCAAACAAAAGCAGTGCGGTAATGGCGGTACATATTATATTGATAATTTTGCTCTTTGTTTTATTCATAAAAAATCCTACTAAATGGTAAATATCTTAACATAGAATACTTTAAGGCGGGCGCTATGTCAACGTTGACAGACAAACCTATATCGACAAACCCGTTAATAGGTTCTTTTTAATATTGCAGTGGTATACAAGTAGCTGCAATTTTGTGCTATACTCTTCCTCATGCTGCAAAAAGCAAGGTATCACTGCAACGACGCTTTGGAAATATACTGAAGTCGGCCACAATTAGGATGCACGCAAAGAAGTAAAGGTATTTAATTCGGAATCCGTGTTTGCCCCCCCCAAAAAACCTAAACGGCTGATGAAGCGCATCATTACCCTTGCGAGTAATCCCAATGACCTCGTGCTTGACTCCTTCCTCGGTTCGGGGACAACCGCTGCCGTTGCACACAAAATGAGGCGGCGGTGGATCGGCATCGAAATGGGAGAGCACGCCTACACCCATTGTAAGGTCAGGCTTGATAAGGTTATTTCGGGTGAAGACCAAGGCGGTATTTCAAAAGCCGTCAACTGGCAGGGCGGCGGGGGTTACATCTTCTACACATTAGAGCCAACCCTTATCAACCTCGACTCTTTTGGACAGTCGGTCATCAACGAAGCATACAGCCCCGATATGCTCAGCGCCGCCGCTGCCCTGCACGAAGGCTTTATCTACAAGCCCGATGCCGACCTTTTTTGGAAGCAGTCCGTTTCAAGCGAAAAGTCCTTTTTATTCGTTACAACCCGCTATGTAAGCGCTGCTTACCTGCAATTCATCCAAAACACCATGCAGGAGGGAGAATATCTTACCATCGCCTGTACCTCATTTGATTCCGCAGCAGCGAAAACATGTCACAATATCACCGTCAAAAAAATCCCCCAAATGCTGCTTAAAAAATGCGAATTCGGCAAAACCGGCTACAGCCTCAACATTTTCATCCTCCCGTATATGAAGAAGATGATGAGTGACAGGCAATTCGAATAAACGGCAAAATGTGATATACTAACGCTATGATTAAGTCCGGACCAGATAATCGCAACTATAAAGACTCTGTATTCGTCGATCTTTTTAGTACCGATGAAAAAGCAAAAGAGTACTTACAAAGGAAATCGAGGGAGGTTATTAATATGCTCATAGCAGAATACGATTATGATACTGATATTGCCGTACAGCGGAGAGAAAGCCTCATGCTTGGTATACAGCAAGGAAGACGTGAGGGGCTACAACAAGGTTTTTTAGACGGAAAAAAGGAAACGGCAAGGTTTATGAAGTTAAAAAACTTTGAGGTGTCTCTAATTACTGAGATAACCGGACTATCTCAAGCAGAAATAGAAGCATTGTAAGATGCATTTTTTCTATAATAACAGACCTATTCTGAAACTTTCGGTTTCAAATAGGTCAACGAGTTCTCGCATCGGACAATAAAGACAAGAGGTAATACGAAAACCTTGACACTTGATGAAGTTAAAAAACTTCTTCCACTTACCGAAAAAAGATTGCAAGAGAGGTGTGTATGAATGAGATAATGTTACATCAATATAATTTACTTTCTACCGAATTACAGCAGGAAGTGCAACATTATATTGAATATTTATTTTTAAAAAATAAAACGCTGAGTAAAAAAACTCGTGGAAATATAACGCAGCGAGAAAAAAATAAAGCGTATGAAACTCTAGTACAGTATGTAGGTTGTATCCCACCAGATATTGATTATAAACACGCTATTGTAGAAGAAACGGTTAAGAAATATGACAGTATTACTTGACACAAATATCTTAGTTGATTTTTTAGCAAAACGTCCTCAGTTTTTTAATAATGCACAGTGTATTGTTAAAAAATGTAAAAATGAAGAAATAACGGGAGTTGCAGCAGTTCATACTATTTCAACGCTATTTTATATCTTAAAAAAATATATTCCGACAGAGAATATATACGAGCTTTTTTAATTCCAAATCGTCCGCATTTTTTTATACCACCTATACACGACTGCAACGGCAAATAGGAAGGATAAAAAATCGGAAACCGGTTGCAGCAGGTAGATGCCGGTTTTGCCGTATACGGCAGGCAGAAGATATAGGAGTGGTACATAAAAGAAACCCTGCCGTGAAATTGATATGAGGAGCGCTGAAAAATAATTGCCGATATTCTGCATGAACATACTACTGACGGCAAAAGCGCCGAGCAACGGAAGCGAAAAGCATTGCATCCTGAGTATCGTAATTCCGGTAGACACAACTTCATCATCATTGGACATAAGATGAATACATTGTTCGGCGAAGATGAATAGGATTATTGAAGCGACTGTTAAAAAAATTGTTCCCACGGTAACAGTCGTAATAAAGGCCCTTTTTACCCGCTCATATTGTTGAGCACCGTAATTCATCGCACAAATCGGTTGAAACCCCTGCCCCCAACCGATCATAATCATAAAAGCCACTGCAACAATTTTTGAACTTATTGTTAAAGCAGCGATCATACTTTCGCCGTACTGCGCCGCCGTAACATTGAGCAGCACCAATGCAGCACCGGTAATTGCCTGCCGCGAAAAATTGGGAAGCCCCCCTGCAAGAATATGATACACACGCGCTTTACTGCATTGAACTTTTTTTATGCTAAAAGAAATAGCTCCGCGGCTTCGAGCAAGTGCGGTCAGCACAATACATCCGATAATCTGACCGATCAGTGTTGCATATCCGGCGCCGATAAATCCCATATTAAGCGGAAACATCAATAACGGATCCAGTACCATATTGCTCAGCATTCCGGACAATAATCCGATCATTCCATCGCGTACATTTCCGCATAAGCGCAGCTGATTATACACGGTTATTGCATATAAGCTGAACGGAATGCTGATGATAATGATCTTTAAATACTGCACGGTAAAGGCGAGCACGTCTTGAGATGCACTGCCGCCGATCAGTGTTGCAAGCGGTACAACAAAAATATATGCTGCGATTGCGATTACGATGCCGGTTACGATTGCAATGACAATGCCTATCGACGAAATGATTTCCGCTTCCGCATAATCGTGTTCTCCGATTTTCTTTGACATTACGTTACCGCTGCCGTAACCGTACCAAAACCCGATTGCTTGAATAACACTGACAAAACTGAACACCACACCGATTGCCGCAATCATCGATCTATTGTGTAATTGTCCGACAAAAAAGGTATCGGTTAAATTGTATATAACACTGATCAGCATACCGATTATAGTCGGAATTGCCGTTTTAATGAGCAACGGAAAAATCGGTTTTGTTAAAATATTCAATCGCCTTTGTTCTTTTAAATCCATCCCAGCAACTCCGTAATGTAAGGCAACCGTATCGGAAATCTTTTGAACGGTTGCTTTCCTTTAGTGGAAAATTTTAAATAAAATTTCCCACCATTTTTTCAAACTCAGTGCAGATGCATCAGGAAGTGTGGATCAAGTAACGCAGAATACGTGAGGCAGAGCAACCATTTGAGCCGCAAAGCGGCGAAACTCTGGTTGAACGGACTCACGTATTCTGCGGCATAGCTAAAAAGCACCTGATGCGTCTGCACAGCTCCGTACTTCACCCTTGTTTCCGTTAACGGTGATGAGGTCGCCGTCCTTGAATTTGGCGGTGGCGAAACCGACACCCAATACTGCCGGTATATTAAATTCCCGTGCAACAATCGCTGCATGGCTGAGTGCAGAGCCGGTATCTGCAACGACAGCACTTGCAAGTTTAAAAAGCGGTGTCCATTCAGGATCGGTGAGATGACACACCAGCACATCTCCTTTTTGCATCTTATAAAATTCTTCAGGTGTGCGGATAATGCGTACCGTTCCTACAGCAGTTCCCGGGCTTCCGCTCACCCCTTTCAGCACATCCCCTTTTGAATCAAACACCAGTAATTTTGAAGCTTCCCAAACTTTTCCCGCAAGCGGAAATTTTTCATTCCGTCTTGCGATCTTTTCTTTATAAACATCACTGATATATCCGGCTTTCAACACTTCCAGTAATTCACGATGAAAAAGATTTGCAATTCCGTTTTTATAATCTCCGCTGTTTAAGAGCAGAATATTTATCCGCTTTACACACTGTCTGACATAATAAAAGAGTGTTTCCCAGAGATACTGCGATTCTTCTCGAACAACATGAAAATACCGGAAGCGCTGTATGTCTTTTTCTATACGCGGATATTTGTTTCCATAAATACGCTTTAATTGCTGTATTAAATCCGTATAATTCTTGTTATCATGAGAATGCTGATCGGATGTATCAGCGGTGTTTAATAACGGGCGTATAATATTGACAAGCCTATAGGGATCCTCGATAAATGTTTTTGCTTCGATGCAATAGCAGTTGTAGTCAGACTTAAAACCATTCTCTTTAATAAAATCATCCGCAAGCTGCTTAAATGCAGGAAAATCGGCACACAGTGTGTTGAATCTTTCGCCTGATAGTATGGCTTCCGTTAGGGCTGTGTTTTTCCGTATCGTATCCGCTATGCGAGAAACAGCATTGGTAACGACCGCTGTTTTATTATTGAGTTCCCAATAAAAATCAAAGGCGGAATAATTCGTATCTACACGTTGTATTATTTTGGTGAATTTTTTGCTCATTAAAAAAGACGGGAATAATGCATACTTAAATCTATCGTATGCAAGTTTTTCTGTCAGCACATAACTTCGTTCCATAAATGCAGTACATTCGGCTAAACTCATATTTTCAAAATCTAAGGTTTTAATATGCGCTATTTCTTGTTCATATTGAGTCATAAAATTTTTACATACTTCTACACAATAGTCAAAATTTTTAAGCATCCGAATAATTTTAAAAATATGAAAAATACGCAGCGTAAACCCTTTTTTGTTTTCCGGAAGCGTCTGAATACCATCGTCATCAATTACAGGGTTTGAATTAAAAACAATACCGCCTTCTGCGAATATCCGTGCTTTTTGGTTGTTAATTGCTAGCATATAATCAAAGTCCAGTGCACGGTATGCAAACGGCATTTTTTCAAACTGAAAAGCCATATTTTGTTTCATCATTCGTGTTAATTTACTACCTTTGAGATATTCCTGAACTAGCTTCTTATCATCATTATTTTTTAAGGTTGTTATTGCACGTGCTTGCAAAATATATATTTCGTTCTTTTGTATTGCCCATTCAATATCCATCGGCATACCGTAGTGTTTTTCTATTTTTAGTGCAGCGCTCAATAGAGCTGCAATCTCAGTATCATTCAATGCCCGCGCTGTTCTTTTTTCCTCGCTTACCGATTCTTCTTTTGTGTTTTTATCTGCATAAACAATTTGCGTTTCTTTACTTCCGATAGTTACTTCTAGCACATCGCCTGATTTATTTACAATATAGCTATCTGCCGTTACACGGCCGCTTACCACACTTTCCCCCAATCCGTAACTTGCGTTGATCTGTATTTCATCTTTGTTTTGTGTTACCGGATTGACGGTAAACAGAACGCCCGCTTTCTCGCTTTCTACCATTTCTTGAATGACAACGGCAATCGCAACACCGCTTTGATTATATCCTTGGTTAAATCGATAGCGTACCGCTCTCTCTCCCCATAGTGAAGCATAACAATGGCGTATTTGAAGCAGGACATCTTCTATCCCTTGCACATTTAAATACGTTTCCTGCTGACCTGCAAAACTTGCATCGGGTAAATCTTCCGCTGTTGCTGATGAGCGAACCGCAACTCTCGCAGCTTCTCCGAGTTCTGCATATTTATTCCGTATCTCTTTTTCCAATTGAGCAGGAAAATGTCCTGTTATGATTTTCTTCCGAAATGTACCGACTGCGGATAACAAGGCTTGTTCATCCGTTTGCGCCTCTGTAAGAACGCGCAAGATAATTTCATCTATGTTATTTTCTTTGAGAAATTCTCGATACGCATCTGCGGTAATCACAAATCCCTTAGGAACCGGTATTCCCGCAGCAGTCATCTCGCCAAGGTTAGCGCCCTTACCGCCTGCAATGAGTACATCATCTTTATGTATCTGTGTAAAATCAGCTATCCGCATTATTCAACTCCTTTAAGGAAAAACGCTTACAGTATTTTCAGTGCGGTTTCTCTGTATGCCTTTTTCTTTTAAACGCTTACATTCATACTTCTATATATTTGTGCACAACTCCGGCAATATATGTTCGCAGCACATCATTAAAATACGCTTCATCAAATTGATAACACTGAGAACACAAAACCGCACTCCCGATAAATGCGCTCATCAACCCTTTTTGATCTACCCACGTAATTGCACTGTGCTGTTCCCAATACCATATTAGCTTTGCTAAAAAATCTTGATACAGAATTTCAATTTTATGTGCCTCATTTTGCCCCTTTGCTTCAAAGAGCTTAAACGCATCCTGATAAATAGGTTGGCTTTGAATTTTTATCATAAGATCAATCGAAGATTTGTATATCATATCCGTAAGAAATGCCGCCGGGTCGGCAAGTGAAGTTGAAAACTTTTTTTCAATATTGCGTAGTTTTTGATTTGAGCGGTACACAATGAGTTCTATAATCAGAGCATCTTTATCCTTCCAAAAATTATAAAAACTCCCCTGTGCAATACCGACCCGTTTGGTCAATTCCGCTATGCTCAAGGATTTTGTTCCTTTATCGTGAAATAAATCGAGCGCGGTTTCCATAAGCGCTTCTTTTATTTTTATGCGTTCTTCTTCGGTAAATGCTTTCGGCATACTGCATCCTTCGTTCATACGGAGCGTTTAATACCTCGTCACAGTGTTTCGGGATTACTCACTCGTCTCTATGTTTGTGAATATTTTATCATTTATTCATTGCTAATATAGCAAAAGACTTCGTGTATGTCAATGAATATTATACGGTTTATTCATAGTCTCTGTTCAACAGCAAACGTTGTATGCCTTTGATTCAATAGAAAACAATCGCGCTATGTATACACTTGAACACATCTATCAAGAGGAGAAAATACTCTCTTTACAATGAGCATCTTTTTAGAACCGGTATTCAAGACTTGCTTGGATAAAATGGTTGTTTTTCCAATTTGAAAACTCGCTCTTTTTGTTTGCAGCATAGATATAGGCGCCGGTACCTTCTACATATAATTCGTCTTTAATACGGTAACGCAGCTTAGGCATTATGACAAAATCGTTATGTTCTATGCCCCAGATACAGGTTATGGAATCGGTAAGGTTTTCATGCAACCAAGAATCGGAAATGTTGACAATCAATTTATTGTTGGTAGCTTTTTCTGATGTATCCCAATCCATATCGAATTTCCCGTTTCCGTTATTTTCTTTTACCTGTTTGAAGCCGAGTGTCCATGCGCCGAGGTTTTGGATATTAATATTGATATTATTTAAAGGAATATCAACGTCAAATCCTATCACCCACTGAATACTATTGTTATGTACTGCGGGATCGGTACCTTTAAAGTCACCTGTCATGTAATAGGCTAATTCCGATTTTAAATTAAACATTGCAATAGCTGCACCAATATCGATGCCGAAGATATGTACCGGATCATAGTGCACGCAATCGGCGAGGCTTTTACCTGCAAGCGCATTGGCAACCATGGCTTCTACGTCAAATGACGGTGTCTTATAGTGACCGAAATAATACTGCCCCGCCATATCCACCGGCCCTGCCGAACCGGAAAGCCGTATGCCGTACTGTCCGTATTTGATGTTATGTATATCGGGTAAAAAGGCAGCTACCCCCAATTTGGTAAGCGGATTGAGCGGCACATTATTGACGGCAAAATGCGCAGCCGTGATTACCTGCTGTTTATAGGCAGCAACGGTTTTCGTTATTTCTTTTGTGATAAGGTCACTCTCTGTTTTAAGGAAACCGGCAAGGGCATCCGCCGCGTTGCGAGCGATGATCTCTGCAATCTTTTCAGGCGGTGCAGCTTTTTTAATCAATTCGATAATCTGCCTCTTTGCCTCATCAGGCAGCTTCACAATAACACTGCTTAATAGACTTGCGGGATCTTTCAACAATTTAACGACCTCACCGTTATCGGGCAGCCGTGCGACCTTCTCAACCGTTTCGAGCAAGGCATTGTATACGGGACTATTTTCGTAGGCATCGATGCTTTCTACCAATTCTTTTAACGTCTTGTATTTTTCTGCTGCGACACGCTTGTCGACTGCGTTGAAGATACCACCAGGGATATTCTCCCATGCAGCTTTTGCATCATCCCGTTTTTTTATAAGGAGGTCTTTTATCGCTTTTTTATTTGTGCCAATCCCTTGCTGCAGTTCGGCGATGAGTTGTGCGTCCTTCCCGATGGCGGATTGCACTGTTTGAGTAAACTGTTTAAAATCGGCATCTTTCAGTAATCTGCTAAGAGGAATTTCGGAAGGAAAAGCCGAAGGGTCAATACTCTCATATAACGCTTTAGCGGTACGTTCAATCGGATCATATAAAGAAGCATACAGTTTATCGGCAGACGGTACGGTAATATTCGGCAGTAAGGCTGCTTGAGAAAATTTTTCAATATAGGATTCTGCGAGTGTTTTTGCCTTTGCTTGCACCGTCATAATCTGTGTAGGAACCCACGGACCATTCAACGCGATACGGTCGGGTGTCATAGACGGAGCCCATGCAAGTTCAAGCCGCAGCGGGATCGGCGCATTATAGGCAAAGTGTACCATCGGTTCGCCTATTCTGCGGTCTATATAGGCTGGAATGGTAAAGTCGGTAAGGTCGTTTGCATTAAACACATCGAGTACGTGAATCATATCGCCCTTGCCCCATACCAATTTCAGTTTTCCTGCAGACAATACGCAGTCGCCTAAATAGACACGCATCGTCAATTCATTCAGAATATCAAGCGGATAATCTTTTATCGTCCGCACATTCAACTGCAAATCGGCGGACAACTCCGTTTTAGCGTTGCTGTGACTCACCGTAAGTCCGAACACAGGAATTGCATCAGCCCGCTTTACATCGGGATGTACCCAAAGTCGTGTATCCAGTTTAGCGAAGCCGTGCCATTCCAGCGTTTTTTCCGATTTGCTCATCGAAGCTGAACTCATTGCGCTGCTTGTATCCGTTTCTGCCGAAGTGAAATTCGTTTCCGCAGAGTCGGACGCTATTTCTCCTGCATCGTCAAAAAAAGACTCCTGCGCAAACAGCGTTCCCAGTAGCGCAACTGCAATCAGCACACACATCAAAAACTTTTTCTTCATATTAAGCCTCTCCGTATTCATCGCCCCGCAACGGCTTCCTGCGGCAATTCCAATGGCTAATTGGTAATGCGTAATCAATTTGTAATTGGTAATTTGTAATAAGTAATTACCCATCACAAATTATGAATTACCAATTATATTACAGTTTTCCTGTGTTTAAAAAATTCTGCGTGAACATTTTATCGTTGATCGGTTTATCCAATTCGAGCTTGAGAATGGTGATGCGAGTAGTATGCTTCGTTTGTACGTTCGTCATTTTCCCCTGCATAGGAATCCAATAGGCTCCTTGTTGTTCGAGTTTTTCAATTTCCAAAACTTTCAGCAACGCACCTTTTTTATCATACATTTCAATTTTTATCGGTATGGATGTTTTTTGATCGATGTATGAAATTCGCTTAAGGTACTGGCTTGACTTTGCGTTAACCGGTGTCGATTCAATCTTATAACAGGTGTAAGATCCGACTGTTTCTGTTCCCAGCAGTTCGTGCGTGTCCTCGTCAATCTTGCGCGTTTCCAAATCGTCATAGCTCGCATCAGTTCCCATAAAAGACTTTGAGCCATCGGAGGAAGCAATGCGTCGAGTTGTGCGCAGTGCGGGCATATATATCCATTTATCATTGGCACGGTCTTTATTCACGATCTGCAAAAATCGCGTATCTTTTACCGAAGCAGGCTGCCGGAATATAATCAACGCCGCTCCGGTTTTATCACCGGGATCTTTTGCCCATTCTTCGATCATGCGTTCGTCAACGGAATTGTTTGAATCGATCAATTCCATTTTTACAGCGCTGTGCGTAAAACGCGGACGCGGTACATCCAGCGACTTTTGTACGACACTTTTACCGTCTTCGGCAGCAAGTGTTCCTGCGATACCGGCAACCAACAACGGTATCAAAACTGTTTTCAGTAAGTGTTTCATTTTTTCCTCCTATACAATACCGCCACGGATGGCGGTGGTTATAGCAGAAGCGATATTTTGGCGTTGCCAAAATTCGCTATCAACCGATGGACACGGAAGTTCATCGGTTGGCAGCCATAAAGCGTGGTTTAAAAATATTGAGCAGTACCGGTAAAATCGTCATTGCCGCGACGGATCCGGTCAGCATAACAACTGCAACTAAAAATCCGACAAATCGCAACACCACAAAGCGTGAAAAACACAACACAACAAAGCCGAAGCCGACTGATGCGGCATTGACCATAATAGCCTTTCCCGAAAGTTGTAACGTATTGACCGTTACCGCAGTTAAATCGTCTGTTCTCAATCGTTCTTTATGGTAGTTATTCATAAAGTGAACGGTATAGTCGATACCGATTCCAATGGCGATCGCAGCTACCAGACTGGTTACCATATCAAGATTGATACCGGCTAATCCCATAATGCCGAAATTCATAAGGATAGAAATACCAAGCGGAACCGCACCGATAAGTCCGGCAATCGGAGAACGGTAATAGAGAGACAAAATACAGAACACAATCACAATAGCAAGTAGCAAACTCGACACCTGACTATCAATAATCATCGAGGTCATTGCGGTTTCAAGCTCTCCAAGTCCGGACGCTTCCAACGTGTAGCCTTCGGGAAAATGTTGTTGTGCATACTGTTCGGCAGCGTTGATAACCGCTTTTATCTTGCCGGTATCGTGAACACGCATCATTATCTGCATACGAGTCTTTGACGGCTCCAGCTGTTCATCAACCAGATCGTCAAGTGAACCTGAATACAATAGAAGATACTGTGAGATTAAATTTTTTAATTCCTCACGATGAGCAACCGGATATTTTGAAATGTCGTAGGGAATTTCATCATAAGCAGCTCCGTTGTAATTTAGTTCTTTTTGCAGCGCGGTCATAAAATCAGGAAGCGTAACGTTCTTTCCTCCCGATTGGGCATACGCAGCGATAAAAAGCTCCATCACGTCGTCGGTTGTCAGTGTTTTTCCGCGATATCGTGCGGCAAAAGAAGATGGTTCAGTAGTCGTACTTGATACGATTTGCGCCGTAAGGTTATCCGGTGAAGACACATCCGTCATTCCGCCGTCTTGTTCAGCATCGGAATCGGTAAAGAAACTTCCGGTGTCCGAAAAGAAACTCTCGGTGGATTGTGAATTTTCATCGACAGCCTCGGCTGCATCGAAAGATTCCGGCAGCATATCTTTATGCATCACTTGATTGAGCCGCTTGATAAAATCGGAGAATGATAATATCGTTCCGATCTCGGCATAATTATCGGTGAGGAAGCCGGAAAGATCATCCATTTGTTTTAAGATTTCTGGGTCGCAGAGCGCGCCTTTCTTTTTACCGTCAATCAGCAAACTGAATCCCGTAGAGCCGACATAGTGGTCGTCTATATAGGAAACGCCTTCGCGTATTTCAGAATTCTTGGGGAAATATTCCAAAAATGCCGACTCGATATTTAACTGATGAATACCCCATATCGAAAGGCTGATAATGACAAGCAACATAATGATAAATCCCGCTCGATGTCGATTAAAAAAGAGATAAATCTTATGTGTCAGTCCTTTTTCGTCTATTTTTATTCCCAACGCGGCAAGTCGTGCATTTTGTTTTACCGCATGTACCTTCATTCTATTTTGCTGTTTTTGTACAAGCCTTATTGGTTTCAGTACCAGCAATGCAGGAATGAGCAAAAAGGCGACAACCAATTCGATTACAATACCGTAGGCGCTAAATGTTGCAAAGGATTTTAGCGGTTTTATCGGGCTGGTGATGGTAGATATAAAGCCTGCGATAGTTGTAATACCTGCAAGCAATACCGGTGCGCGGATCTCTTTCAGCGATTCGGCAACGGCGGTGCAATGGCATTCCTGCGAAGTTATCAGCGGCTGCATTTCAAGATGCTGATAATAATGATTGACAATGTGAATACCGTAAGCGGAACCGACGGCAATAAGCAATACCGGCAAGCAGCTTGATACAATCGTGAGCGGCTCTCCCAAGACAGCCATCGTACCGATTGTCCATACCGTACTGATAAGCACCGCAAGCAGCGGTAGAATTGTTCCTTCAATATTCTTAAAGGATAAAAACAAACAGAATAAAACTACCACTGTGATTAACGGAATAAGATTGCGCAAGTCGGCATACATAAAAAGCGTTGCATATTCGGCAAGTACCGGATCACCGGCAATTTTATAAGACATCCCGTTCAGCGTTTGCAAATTCCGCTTGACTATTTCTACCGTATTGTTATAAAGCGCACTGATTTCAGATGGGGTACAAATTGACGACAGTGTTACGACAATCTGCACACCTTTAAAATTATCGGAAATAATCGTACCGAGATAGGCATGCGGCCATTCAAAGATTTTTTGTTTTATCGCCTGAATTTCCGCTGCAGTCCCCGAAAAGGGTTCGGGGAGCAAGGTTTCTACAACAAGGGAACCATCTTTTGCCGTGATAAACTCAATATTGGTTAAAGAGCGTACTTTCACAACATTATCGACTAAAGCAAGCTCTTCGGAAATATTTTTGACGGCGGCAACATAGTCTGAGCGAAGGATCGTATCTTCCTTTGTTTCAATTACGATATCCATTGCATACTGATCGCCGAAATCCGCTGTCAGTTGCTTGAACCTTATATTTGACGGATGCTTTTCCGGGAAAAAGTGACGCAGTTCATTATCCATATCGATTTTTGGAATCATAAAACCGAAAAGCACGGTGATAGCTGCGATAACCATTATCACAGTATATGCGTAATTTTTCCCATATTTCATATTTGTAACCTACCGATGCGTTTTTTTGTTTACTGTATTTTTTCTCTGAGCCTTCTTATAAAATCTACTAAATTATCCGTAATCGTCAATATCATTTTCAAATGAAGTGAGCGAACCTTAAAATTTCAATCGCAATTCAGGGCTTTATTTTGGGTACCTTTTGTGGTATGCTATATTTGTTTTTAAAGACAGGCATTCCTGAAAAAACAACAAAGTTTTTCGAGATGTCTATAAGACATTTTTTACCGGCGTTGCCGGCGGATACTGTCCGAGATACCTTTTTCGGGCAGTAGGTTTTACAAAATGGTATGTATAGGAGCTATGCTATGAAGAAAATCGGTGTTGTAGGTGCAGGCACGATGGGACAAGGAATTGCCGCCTCGTTTGCTTCAAACGGGTATCAGGTTACGGTATGCGATCTAAAAATCGAATGGGCGCAATCGGGAATAGATAAAATCGCAGCAAATTACGATAAATTGGCCGCGAAAGGCAAAATAACGGCGGAAGCAGTCGCTACCATAAAAGGGAATTTAAAGACCGGCGTATACAAAGATTTGGCTGACAGTGATTTAATTATCGAAGCCATCTTGGAAACCAGCGAAGCTAAAAAAACGCTTTTTACCGAATTGGATGGTATTTGCAAAGAGTCTGCCATTTTTGCAACAAACACCTCTTCTCTGTCCGTTACCGAAATTGCCAAGGGCATTAAACACCCCGTTATCGGGATGCATTTCTTTAACCCTGCCGATAGAATGAAGTTGGTAGAAGTTATTTCAGGAATCAGTACGCCTGTTGAAGTAAAAAACACCATTATTGAAACAGCTAAGAGTTTGGGAAAAACACCCGTTGAGGTACAGGAAGGACCCGGTTTTGTTGTAAACCGGATACTGATCCCCATGATTAACGAAGCAGCTTTTATTCTGCAGGAAGGTATCGCGACTGCAGAACATATCGATACGGCAATGCAGCTCGGCGCAAATCATCCGATGGGACCGCTTGCACTCGGAGATTTGATCGGTCTTGACGTTGTGTTGGCAATTATGGACGTATTGTACCGCGAAACGGGCGACAGCAAATATCGCTGCTGTACGCTTATCCGTAAGATGGTGCGCGGTGGATTACTCGGACGCAAAACCGGAAAAGGCTTTTACGATTATTCAAAGTAACAAAGCGGAGGTATACAGATGAATACGGTATTATTTCATATAGACGGGCATATCGCTACAATTACCATTAATAAACCGCAGGTTTTAAATGCGCTCAGTACCGAGGTGTTGACTGACCTTAATCAGGCGCTGGATGAGATTGAAAAAGTAGACAACATTTACGCGGTAATTCTTACCGGCGCCGGTGAAAAAAGCTTTGTAGCAGGTGCGGACATCGCAGAAATGAAAGATAAAGACCCCAAACAAGCGACCCAATACGCACAGTTTGCCGATGGGATATTTTTCCGCATAGAAAATTTCCACTGCCCCGTCATTGCCGCAGTGAACGGTTTTGCACTGGGAGGCGGTTGTGAGCTTGCAATGGCCTGCGATATCCGTATCGCTTCAGAGACTGCCCGCTTTGCTCAACCCGAAACAGGCTTAGGGATTACGCCGGGATTCGGCGGTACGCAACGGCTCGCACGGCTTGTCGGCGCGGGACGTGCAAAAGAGCTTATCTACACCTGCCGTACCGTAAAAGCGGACGAAGCGCTTGCAATCGGCCTTGTCAATAAGGTAACAAAGCCGGAAGCTTTAATGCAGGAAACTCTTGCTATGGCACAGACCATTTGCCAAAAAGCGCCCTTTGCTATTAAAAAGGCAAAAGAAACTATCAACAGAGGCTTGCAGGTAAGCATTGATAAAGCAATCGCCATCGAAACGGAAGAATTTGCGCAGTGTTTCGCAACGGAAGATCAAAAAATGGCTATGAACGCTTTTGTCAAAAAAGAAAAGGTTGAAAAATTCAATAATCGTTAGGAATAGTCATGGATTATCATTCGTTATACAAACAAAAGTTGACCACAGCGGAAAAAGCAGCGCAGGTAGTTAAGTCGGGTGATTGGCTCGATTATGGATGGGGAAATAATACCCCTGTAGCTTTCGATAAGGCATTTGCAGCGCGGTTGCCCGAACTTGAACACATCCACATCAGAGGCGGTGTCCTATTACGGGAGCCGGAAATTTTTAAAATAAAAGATCCGGCGGCTCATCTTACGTGGAATTCTTGGCACATGTCCGGCTATGAGCGTAAAACCATTACAGGCGGATTCGGCTATTATATTCCGCTCCGCTATTCGGAATTACCGCGCTGGTATTACGAAAATATTAAGCGCCTTAACGTATCGATTTTCCAAACAACGCCGATGGACAAGGATGGTTTTTTCAATTTCGGATTGAACGCCTCGCACCTCAAAGCGGTTACGGATTGTGCGGATATCGTCATTGTGGAAGTCAATACCAATATGCCGAACTGCGTAAACGGGGTAGATGATAAGATTCACATTTCCAATGTTGATATGATTATCGAAGGGAATAATCCGCCGATAGACGAACTCGTCGATAAGGGTGAACCGACCGACGTAGACAAGGCTGTCGCAAAGCTCATCATCGAAGAAATTCCGAACGGAGCATGTTTGCAGCTCGGTATCGGCGGGATGCCTAATACGCTCGGCGCGATGATCGCAAAGTCCGACTTAAAAGACCTCGGCGTACACACGGAAATGTATGTTGATGCCTTTGTCGATATTGCCAAAGCCGGAAAAATAACCGGCGCAAAGAAGGCGATTGATTCGGGTCGGCAGGTATTTGCCTTTGCCGCAGGAACAAAAAAGCTCTACGATTATGTGCACAACAATCCGGCATGTATGGGGGCACCGGTCTCTTACACGAATGATGCGCGGGTGATTGCTCAAATCGATAACTTTATGTCTATCAACAATGCAGTGGATATCGACCTATTCGGTCAAGTGAATGCCGAAACGTCGGGAACCAAGCATATTTCAGGAGCGGGGGGCCAGCTCGACTTCGTATTGGGCGCCTATCTATCCAAGGGTGGAAAAAGCTTTATCTGCTGTTCGTCCACCTTTAAGGATAAAACAGGGGCGCTTACCTCCCGTATCCGGCCGACGCTTGCGCCGGGTTCCGTTGTTACGGACACAAGAACCAATGTCCATTGGTTCGTTACCGAATACGGAAAGGTCAACTTAAAGGGCTTATCGACATGGCAGCGGGCAGAAGCCTTAATTTCGGTCGCGCACCCCGATTTTAGAGATTCACTCATTGCCGAAGCGGAAAAGCTCCATATATGGAAGCGCTCCAATAAACGGTAGGACACTTTCGAACTTCCATCTTTCAACAGCCTTATATACCGTCTTTAAGGCAGGGCAACGAGACAACGGTCTTTAAGGCTGTTGCGCTCAAGGATATTCTGCATTATAAACACGGGAAGATTGTCTCTATAGATTCTCTTACAGCCCTTATAATGCGGAATCCCCCTGTATTTATGCGTAAGATTGACAGTAGAATATGGGAGTGTTAGAATATATTAAGATATTTTATGAACGGAGGTTTGTTTTATGAAAAAACTCGCTGCTTTTTTATGTTCTTTGCAAGTTATTATATTGCTTGCACTTGTTTCGTGTTCATCACCGCTAAGAAATCAAAGCGGGTCTATTGTAATCGATACAACTATTCCGGATGATGAAGTTTCCCGAACCTATTTTACTAAAGATACTACAACGAATTTTAAGCAATTTTTGCGTAATCCTGAAGAAAATGTGAGAAAAATACGCGCGGTTAGTTCTGAGAATACAGTTGATGCATCTGTAATTCCTGAGGATGAACTTTTTGCAGGTCTTTGGGAATCCCTCAGCGAAGAAGAAAAACAAATGATTCGTGATAATCCTGATAAAGCGGTTGTTCAGTGCGATGCTCATTTAACAGTGGATAATGACTCTCCTGTTGTCCGATCCGTTCATACAAACAACACTGATTTGCTCGGCGAAATGACTGCGTTTTATGGATTTAATGCAAAACTTAATGATTTATTTATGGTGGTCAAAGACCTATACATGGCAAACCTATGCGGCTACCGGAGATTTGATTGAAGTGAGGGAGCGATGAAACAAAAGACAATAACTTTTGCATTATGCATAGTTTGTCTTACTGCCGTCTTGCTTTCATGTCCCATGTACAGGATGGCAGGCCCCGAAGATTATGAAAAGATTTTTACAAAGATAGATTACGGCCCTCTTGAATGGAAAGATTCGTATATCCTTTCTGCAAGTAATTACTTACCGCAGGTACAGGTGTGGGACAGCGCGAGCGGGAAACTGATAAAGGTGTATGAATTATTTGTGAAAGACGATAAAAAAAAGTTCTATGCGGATTTATGGATTACCGGTATTGCGGAGTTTCACGGTAGTATTTGGATTTGTTCAGCCACTATCGGTAATCATATTGCCCGTCTTGATCCTGCCAGCGGAAAAATGTCTTTTATCGATCTTGACTGCCATCCCGAAACAGTTATTGCTTTTAATGATACTGAAGGAGGAAAAGGAGCGTTATGGATTGCAACGTATAGCGCCCGGGGTATTGGGTGTGCAATTCGCCGCCTTGACCAAAGCGGAACAATCGTAAAAAAGTGCAATATTACTACGGAAGATATTAAGATACTCGGCATTGAACGAATGCACTACAGAGAGGGTAAATATCAGTTATTAACCGGTTCCTATAAAGATCTGTATCCTGCTAAGGAAAATAAAGGAGTGTATTGGCTTGTGAATCTCAGTGCAGACAATGGGGAATATGTGCAAGAAATACCGTACCATGCTGTTTTCCCCACCGGTTTCTTTAGTAACAATAATATAACCCCTGTTCCGGAAGAGTTTATATCAGCTTTTGAGTTGACAAATCAATATACCGATGCAAAAAATGTCTATTGCACGGTAAATGTAATTGATGAGACATGTCATCGGCTGTTATACAAGGTGAATAGTTTGAATCCGCTAAAGCTTGAATATACACATATTATTTACAGTAAACCTGATGCACGTTCAATATTTAATGTGGTTGAAAATGATACGAATATTTTTATTACAGGTAGAATACTGCATGATGTTCCGGGTGAGGCATCTTTTACCGGGCTTGAAATAGGAGCTTATCCAATAGAGGGCGGCGGGCAACTGAAGCGTATCCGATTGGCTCGTGGAAACCAACTATACCAGACAACGAAAGCTGGAAAAACATGGTTTTGCAGGGATGTGTATGAGCAGGATGAGGCAACCCTTACATGGCATTTTAAAACTCCCCCTCAAATTTATATGCTTGAACATGCAACCGGAAAAGCATATAAATATTCCCATGACGGTTCTCGTATTGAACTGGAGCCTGAAAACTGATAGCGATATATGAAGAGCCATGTTCATATAACAGTGGATAATGACTCTCCGATGGTGGTCAAAGACTTATACATGGCAAACCTATGCGGCTGCCGGAGATTTGATTGAAGTGAGGGAGCGATGAAACAAAAGACAATAACTTTTGCATTATGCATAGTTTGTCTTACTGCCGTCTTGCTTTCATGTCCCATGTACAGGATGGCAGGCCCCGAAGATTATGAAAAGATTTTTACAAAGATAGATTACGGCCCTCTTGAATGGAAAGATTCGTATATCCTTTCTGCAAGTAATTACTTACCGCAGGTACAGGTGTGGGACAGCGCGAGCGGGAAACTGATAAAGGTGTATGAATTATTTGTGAAAGACGATAAAAAAAAGTTCTATGCGGATTTATGGATTACCGGTATTGCGGAGTTTCACGGTAGTATTTGGATTTGTTCAGCCACTATCGGTAATCATATTGCCCGTCTTGATCCTGCCAGCGGAAAAATGTCTTTTATCGATCTTGACTGCCATCCCGAAACAGTTATTGCTTTTAATGATACTGAAGGAGGAAAAGGAGCGTTATGGATTGCAACGTATAGCGCCCGGGGTATTGGGTGTGCAATTCGCCGTCTTGACCAAAGCGGAACAATCGTAAAAAAGTGTAATATTACCACGGAAGATATTGAGATAACTGGTGTAAACCGAATGCATTACAGAGAGGGCAAATATCAGTTATTAGCAGATTCACATAAAGACCTTTATCCCGCTAAGGAAAATAAAGGAGTGTACTGGCTTGTGAATCTCAGTGCAGACAATGAGGAATATGTACAAGAAATACCGTACCATGCTGTTTTCCCCACCGGTTTCTTTAGTAACAATAATATAACCCCTGTTCCGGAAGAGTTTATAACATCGCTTGAATTGACGAATCAGTATGCCGATGCAAAAAATGTCTATTGCAAGGTAAATGTAGTAGGTGGTGAAACATGTCATCGGCTGTTATACAAGGTACATAGTTTGAGTCCGCTAAAACTTGAATATACACATATTATTTACAGTAAACCTGATGCACGTTCAATATTTAATGTGGTTGAAAATGATACGAATATTTTTATTACAGGTAGAATACTGTGTGATGTTCCGGGTGAGGCATCTTTTACCGGGCTTGAAATAGGAGCTTATCCAATAGAGGGCGGCGGGCAACTGAAGCGTATCCGATTGGCTCGTGGAAACCAACTATACCAGACAACGAGAGATGGAAAAACATGGTTTTGCAGGGATGTGTATGAGCAGGATGAGGCAACCCTTACATGGCATTTTAAAACGCCCCCTCAAATTTATATGCTTGAACATGCAACCGGAAAAGCATATAAATATTCCCATGACGGTTCTCGTATTGAACTGGAGCCTGAAAACTGATAGAGGTATATGAAGAGCGAGTTTTCTCGATAGGAAGTATTCCCTCTGCATGAAGCGTTATGCATGCGGAGGGGTTCATTCTCCGATGCTCTGCGCCGGGGGATGATTGCTAAAAACTTTACGCAATTTTTCAAAAAAGGATAAAGAGTATGCAATCAATTAAAAACATAAAAACGGTTTTTTTTAGTCCTACCGGCAATACCAAGCGGGTAGTCGAATTGATTGCCGGTCGGTTGGCGCAAAAACTTTCCGTGCCGGTTGAATCGGATGACTTTACGCTGCCGGCGGCTCATGCCGACACCAGAACGTATTCGTCTGAAGATTTGGTCATTTTCGGCGTGCCGACGTATGCGGGGCGCATTCCGAATAAGGTACTGCCCTTTGTGCAAACCCTATTTAAAGGGGAGCAAACACGCGCAATAGCGGTGGTTACCTTTGGAAACCGCAGTTTTGACAATTCCTTGAGCGAGCTTCACATGGAGTTGGAAAAGAATAATTTTTCGGTAATCGGCGCCGGTGCAGTCGTATGCCGACACGCTTTTGCCGAGGTAGGCATTGGACGGCCGGATGCTGCCGATGAGGAGCGTATAGCCGCTTTTGCCGATACCGTTTTTGAAAAACTTCAACAATCAGGCCAGCCGCTCTCCAATACTTCGATAAAAAGAAACGAGGCGCTCACCGCCTATTATGTGCCGCTCGGAACCGACGGAAAGCCGGTCAATTTTTTAAAGGCAAAACCGGTTACCGATAAGGCGCAATGCGACAACTGCGGCGTTTGCGCGGCCGTATGCCCGATGGGTTCCATCGACAAAAACGATGTTTCGTTAGTCCCCGGCATCTGCATAAAGTGTCAGGCCTGTATTGTTCATTGCCACACAAAAGCAAAATCATTCGACGACCCGCTGTTCCTGTCGCATAAAGCTATGCTGGAACAAAACTATACGCGCCCGGCGGCTTCGGAATTCTTTGTGTAAATACCGGACGAATTTGTAATTATAGACAATATCGGAAAATGTAAGGGGAAGTGCTGAATAAATGCGCTCCTCGGTATTCCCAAGCGGAATATGGTGCTCTATAAAATAGAGAAAGCTTCGTTTTTAGGCTCCTTCCACATCCGCTTTGCTTAATCCGGTAACCTGCATTATCTTCTGTACAGAATCACCAAGCTGTTTTAATAGCTTAGCTGTTTCGAGCTTTGCTTGGCGAGAACCTTGCGATATTCCTTGCGCTCTACCATCGGCAAAAGCCATTCTGCTCTCTGTACGGCAATACCTCTTGCAATTTATAGAATAATTTACAATTATCGCATTACCCATTATTTAATGCGGCTTCCCCTACCCCATCGATAAACGGAGCGCATAGCCACGTCAGTTCGTGTTTATTTGCAGTAAGATGAGCGATTTTTGAGTGAGGAATTTCCGCAAAGCGGCGGATGGTATCGAAATCGGGAGCCCCCTGCATTTTGATTGTACAGATGAATTTTGAACAAAGGCCGCTTGCCCGCCACCGCTCAACCCATTCCAGTAAGCGAGGCGGATAACAGATAACATCGGAACACACCCAATCCTGTTTACCGAGACTTTCGGGAGTTAATGTAAATGCGTCATGCTGCATAAAGGTAATCCGCGGTTCACGCATCAAAAAATCCGCCAGCGGGCTTCGGTCGATAGCAGTTATCTCTGCCCCCAGATTATTCAGCGCCCATGTCCAACCGCCGGGACAGGCCCCCGCATCCACACAATGGGAGCCGCGCTGAGGTAATGCCCAGTCTACCGGTATTACCGATGAAACAGCCTCTCCCTTTTGCTCTGCAGCACACCGATAGTAAAAGTCTAACAGGGTTAAGGCTTCCCATAATTTAAGATAGGCGCGGCTCGGCGGATTTTGATGGTCTTCGGTAAAGCGGATAACACCGAGCGGAAACGGGGAAGATGTTTTTGCAGATGCAACCAGCGTATGTTCATCCAACAGCGACCACACCCCCATACCGGCAAGCGACACGGTATAAGGAAACGTTTTTTCTTTTTTGCTGATATACGGCAGTTTTTCTCCGATCAGTTCCGCCCGCCTAAAACAGCTAAGCGGATAGTGCGCCCAATTCCGCTGAATCCCCCGCAACAGCTCCGCAGCTTCTCCAATACTGCGGAACCGCACCACAAACGGTTCTTCCCAACACAGCTGCTTCCAAAATACTTCCTGCCGTATATCTTCACAGTACACAAGCTTGCTTGATTGAACAGTACTATCGTTCAACTTAAAATCACTATAGCTTTCGGAAGCGGAAGAAAATCGCCACATACGCCCGGACGAACCATGAGCCTGCAAAGCCAATTCTTCATCCAAATGCGATTCAAAACCTTTCACCGGTATCCATGCCTTACCGGCTAATTTACAAATAGTCCCATAAGGTTTTGCAGCGGCAATTTTACACAAATTCATCATAATACTATTATTCGCTTTTATATTGGCAAAAACAATAGGGCATAAAAAAACGCTCGACAGAGCGAGCGTTTTCGCGCACGAATTCAGCATCCTCTAAAATTAATATTTTATTCGGCTGCTGAATTTTAAGGATCGTTTTTGTTCACAGCGTAGTGTTATTTACGCCTTAGCTTCGGCGGCCTTCTTGTTTTTCAGCATTGCACGGCCGACTTTAGAGATATTGACTTTCTTTCCGTCAATTTCCTGCTCATACAAGAGCTTAACTCCGGTCTGTCCGGTTACGGGGCAGGTTCCCCGCCCATGATTGGGAACGCTTTTAATTCCCTTTCCGCGATGTGCTTTCGACATAGTTTAGCCCTCCGCTGCCTTTGACTTTGCAGCGCCCTTGTCTGCACCGTCTTTCTTTGCATCTGCCGACTTCTTCGTGCTCTTATCGAGCGTATAGTCAACCAGCTCTAAAATTGCGACCTGTGCGGCATCACCCTCACGCAACCCTAATTTAAGTACGCGAGTATATCCGCCGTTCCGATCCTTCATGCGCGGACCGATGTCGGTAAACAATTTATTCAAGATTGCCTCATCCCAAATATAGGTTGCAGCCTGCCGCCGATTATGTACTGAATCGACTTTAGCACGGGTAATAAGCTTTTCTGCGGTTCTCCGAATCTCCATCGCCTTTTGTTTTGTCGTAGTAATCCGTTCGTACTTAAACAGTGATGTAACCATGTTACGATGCAATGCGCGGCGATGTGCACTGGTACGTGAAAGCGGATTAAAGCCGTTTTTATGCTTCATCTGTTTCTTCCTTTTGTCTCGATAACTTGATCGAATTCTTTAAATGACTGTAATCAGTCATACCCAAACTCAAATTACGTTCCGCCAACTTTTCTTGTATTTCCTGCAAACTCTTCTTTCCGACATTTCGAGTTTTCGAAATCTCATCCTCGGTCATCATTGTCAAATCGCGGATTGTTGAAACGTTTGCGTTTTTCAAACAATTGGAAGCCCGCACGGAAAGATCAAGCTCGGTGATCGGTGTGTCAAGCAACTGCTTTATCATTTCATCGCTTTCATCGGCTTCATCATCACCGAGCAATTCATTTTCGTTGAAATTGACAAAAACGGTAAAATGTTCTTTCGCGATTTTTGCAGCTTCCGCTAAAGCGTCTTCAGGCCGTATCGTACCGTCCGTCCAGATTTCAAGTACAAGCTTGTCATAATCGTTGCGCTGCCCTACTCTACACGGCTGAATTTCATAGCTGACTTTCCGAACCGGGCTAAAGATGGTATCCAACGAAATTGTTCCGACCACTTCAACGTATTTTTCATTCGTTTCTGCCGGTACATAACCGCGGCCGAAATCAACCTGAACCTCTATCTCAATATGAGCATTTTCCATCAACTCCATAATATGGAGATCGCCGGATAAAATTTCAAGTTGACCGGGTTTTGCAAAATCGGCTGCACTAACGGAGCAGGGACCTTTAAAATCAAACAAAAAGACATCTTGCTCAATCTCATTCGGGAGCCGCAGCCGCATTTGTTTCAGGTTATTCAAAACTTCCATCGTGTCTTCGGTTACGTTTGGAATTGCTTCAAACTCGCTTGAGATACCATGCGGAACATCATCATCACCGTAAGAGGTAATCTTTACAGCGGAAATAGCATACCCTTGTATCGAAGACAACAAAACACGCCGCAAACAATTGCCGATCGTTGTACCGAAGCCTGTTTCAAAGGGAGACGCCGTAAACTTACCATAGCTGTCATTCGAGACATCTGCCGCAAATTCCAGACCTTTTGGTTTTTTGAATCCTTTCAAAAGATTTTTACGAGCCATTTAAACTCCTTTTTATTAGATGCGGCGGGTCTTGCGGGGACGGCAACCGTTATGCGGAATAGGGGTTACGTCATTAATAGAGCGAACTTTTAACCCCATAACGCCAAGTGTTCTAATTGCGGATTCGCGGCCGACACCGGGTCCCTTCACAAATACGTGAACTTCCCGTAATCCATACTGCTGAACACGCTGTACAGCCGTTTCCGCGACTGTCTGTGCAGCAAAGGGGGTGGATTTTTTCGCACCGTTAAATCCCAGACCGCCGGAGGATGCCCAAGACAGCGCATTGCCCTTCAAATCGGTTATGGTAATAATGGTATTATTAAAGGTTGCCTGAATATAGACATTTCCTTCATATACGCTTTTCTTTTCTTTTCGTTTTTTTGCAGTTGTAGCCACAGCTTATCCTCCAAAATTACTTCTTCTTACCTGCAACGGTCTTCTTCTTACCTTTGCGAGTACGGGAATTGGTTCTTGTACGTTGTCCGCGGACGGGCAAACCCTTTCGATGCCGAAGACCGCGATAGCAACCGATATCCATCAAGCGTTTGATGTTTAAGGCAACTTCGGTGCGAAGCCGACCTTCAACCTTGTAATCCTGATCGATAACGGCACGGATAGCGGCAAGTTCATCTTGATTTAAATCGTTGATCATCCGCATCGGATCAATTTTCGACTTTTCGCAAATTGCTTTTGCAGATGAGTGAGATATTCCATAGATATACGTCAACGCGATATTAACATGTTTATTGGGGAGGTCGACCCCAGAAATACGAGCCATTCTTCAGTTTCCTCCATTAGCCTTGGCGCTGCTTGTGTTTGGGATTAGTGCAGATAATCCGCACAATTCCGTTGCGTTTAATAACCTTACATTTATCGCAAATAGGCTTTACGCTGGTTCTTACTTTCATATTGTTTTTCTCCTTAACAAAAGAATAACCTTTCCCGAAATACTACAGATTCCGTGATCTGAGCTTTCCTCGTTTTACCAACCCCTCGTGATGGTGCATTTTAAGCTGCGCTTCGATTTGACTCATCGTATCAAGATCAACGCCAACCAAAATAAGAAGCGAGGTTCCGCCCATCAGCATCGAAATCGATTGAGGGAAGCCGAAAATGGTCTGTATTACAGTCGGCAAGACGGCAATCAGCGCCAAATACAACGAACCGGGTAAAATCAGCCGGTTTAAAATCCGCTGCAAGTATTCCTCGGTTTTATCGGTTCTAATTCCGGGAATAGAGCCTCCGTTTTCCCTTATCTGCTTTGCAATTTCTGTGGGGTTTAACGAAATCTGTGTATAAAAATATGCAAAAAACACAATAAGGATCAAATAGAAAATATTGTACCACAAACCGTTCGGGCGCAAGAAATGAGCAAGACTGTTCAGCCAGCGAACATTCGGTCCTATCGTTGTCGCAATCGAAATCGGGAACGTCAAAAACGATGAGGCAAAGATGATCGGAATAACACCCGACGGATTGATCTTAAACGGAATGTAGGTGTTTTGACCGCCATACATTTTCCGTCCGACAACCCGCTTCGCATAGTGCACCGGTATCTTCCGTTGCCCTTGCTGCTCATAAACAACCAGTACGATAATACCGACAAACATAATCAACGCGATAACGACAAAAACGAGGTTCAATTCTCCGAGCCGCACCAGCCGGATCATCTGCGAAACGGCATGGGGTAACCGGACAATAATACCCGCAAAGATAATCATCGAAATACCGTTTCCGATACCGCGCGCCGTAATCTGCTCGCCCAACCAAACCGTTATCATAGTACCCGTCGTTACGGTAAGCATCGTAACAAAGATGTACATAAACCGGCTTTGAAGCACGATAGCGCCGGGTATCGAATAGGCATAGAAAGTTACCGCATACGATTGAATCAACGCGACAAACACGGTAAGGATTCGCGTCCATACCTGTATCTTTTTCCGGCCGCCGTCATCTTCCGCAATCTTTTTCAAACTCGGAAATACGAACAACGCAAGCTGCATCAAAATTTGAGTTGAGATATACGGCATAACGCCAAGCATGAATACGGAAAAGTTGGAGAACGCCCCGCCGACAAAGAAGTCCATATAATCGACAAAAGCATTTCCCCGTACCTGCGATTGAAAATATGCCGATAAGGCGTGGGGATCAATACCGGGAATAGTAAGTACCGATCCCAAGCGGAATACAATCAAAATTCCAATCGTAAACAGGATGCGGTCGCGTAATTCTTTTATCCGAAATACATTTACAAGTGCATTGTTAGCCATGTATGAAGCCCGCCTACCTAGCCGTTCTGTTTAACGACTGTCCCGCCGGCTTTTTCAATCTTTGCTTGCGCCTGTGCGGAAACTTTATCTACATCAACCGTCAACTTTTTTGTAATATCGCCGGAAGCGAGCACTTTTACCAAAGCCGTTTGCTTTTTCAGCAGCCCCTTTTCTTTCAGCGTTTCTTTATTAACGGTTTCCCCATCGGAATACTTTTCATCGATCATAAATAAATTTACAACCGAATATGTTTCCTTAAAGGGATAGTTGGAAAAGCCTTTTTTCGCAACGCGGCGATACAACGGCATTTGTCCGCCTTCAAAACCGATATAGGTTTTGCCGCCGGATCGTGCATTCTGGCCTTTGTTTCCCTTACCCGATGTCGTTCCCCGACCGGATGAAGAACCGCGGCCTACAATGCGCTTTTTCTTATTTGCCCCTTTCGGCGCATTCAATATAAAATCAGACATTAATCAAGCTCCTCTGTTTCAACTAAGTGAGAAACCGCCCGTACCATACCTAAGATGGCGGGAGAAGCGGAGTGCTCAACTACGGAATGCAATTTTCCAAGCCCCAAGGAACGGACGGTCGCGCGAACCGGCTTTTTTTGTCCAATGGTACTTTTAACTAACGTAATCCGAATTTTCTTTGCCATAGTTTACCCCCAGACATCCGTAATAGACTTTCCGCGGTTCTTAGCAATCGTTTTAGCATCCATTAATCCCGATGCAGCCTCGAAAGTCGCCCGCACCACATTTACTGCGGAGTTTGACCCCAAGGATTTTGAAAGAACATTCGCTGCTCCGGCTGCTTCCATAATTGCACGAATAGTACCGCCTGCAATAATTCCCGTACCGGAACGGGCAGGGCGAAGCAATACCGAAGAACCCTTGAACTTAGCCTGCACTTCATGCGGAATAGTGCCGTTTTTCAGCGGGATATAAATCATATTGGCTTTCGCCTTTTCAATGCTCTTCTTAATGGCCTGGCTTACATCATTCGCCTTGCCGAAACCGTATCCCACGTGTCCGTTCTGATCACCGACAACCGTTAAAGCGGAAAAAGAGAAACGGCGGCCGCCCTTTACAACCTTTGCAGTCCGGTTTAACTTAACCAGCTTTTCTACCAGTTCCTTCTCGCGATGCGAACTGTCTCTGTTAAAATCTTTCTGACGATCCATATCCGCTCCTAGAAATTTATTCCCGCTTTACGGGCACCGTCTGCAACTGCCTGTACCACACCATGATACAGATAACCGTTCCGATCAAAAACAACTGTCGTAATATTCTTTTCCTTGAGGCGGCGACCGAGTTCTTCCCCAATCTTTGCCCCTGATTCAGTGTTTGCCTTCAACGGCTTAAAATCTTTTTCAAGCGTTGAAACTGAAGCGATGGTGATGCGTGCATCATCATCGATAACCTGCACCGAAATATTCTTATTACTGCGGAACACAGTCATACGCGGACGTTCAGCTGTTCCATAAATCCGTTTACGGATATGAACTTTACGCTTAAATCTCTTTCTATCTTTCTCGATTCGCTTTTTAAACATAGTACCTATCCTTATTTAACACCGGTCTTACCGACTTTGCGTTTAATGACTTCGGTTTCATAACGGATACCCTTTCCCTTGTAGGGTTCGGGTAATCTGAGTTTACGGATCTGCGCTGCAAATTCGCCGACTTTTTCCTTGTCAATACCGGAGATAATAATTTTATTTCCCTGCGGTTCAACCTTTACTTCAATGCCTTCGGGGATCAATGCGATAAAATCGTTTGAATAGCCCAAAGCCATTACCAACAGTTTGCCCTGCACTTCGGCACGGTAACCGACGCCGTTTACAACCAAGGTTTTAGAAAAGCCCTGACTGACGCCCACGACCATATTGTGAATTAAATTCCGATACAGACCGTGAAACGAACGGGCTTCTTTGGTATCGTTCACCCGCGTTACGGAAACCTCAGAGTTTTCAAGCTTTACCTGTACCAGAGAATTATAGGTACGGGAAAGTTTCCCCTTGGGGCCTTCAACGGTCAACGCACCATCGGCAATATTGATTTTTACTCCGGCAGGAACAGCTACCGGAAGTTTTCCAATTCTTGACACAGTCGCCTCCTACCAAACTTTGCAGATAAGCTCGCCGCCAACCTGCTTTTCGCTTGCGTGCTTGCCGGTGATAACGCCCACCGAAGTTGAAAGAATAAGAGTACCGTACCCGTTATATACGCGGGGAAGCATCTTATATCCTGAATATACGCGGCGTCCGGGTGTAGACACTTTTTCAATACCATGAATAACGGGTAATTCATTATCATCGTATTTTAAAAACATCCGGATCGTACTTGCGCCGGCTTCGTTAAGTCTTTTAAAGTTCTTAATAAAACCTTCGGTTTTCAAAATCTTCACAATTTCAAGTTTTAACTTTGAAGAAGGCACATCGACTTTCTCATGACCGGCTGCCGCTGCATTCCGAATCTTTGTAAGCATATCTGCGACGGGATCTGAAACGCTCATTTTTTACCTCCTACCAACTTGATTTTGTAACGCCAGGTATCTGGCCTTCACTTGCTAATTTGCGAAAACAAATACGGCACATCTGAAATTTTCTCATATATCCGCGCGGACGGCCGCATACTCTGCAGCGATTATATTGGCGGCTGGAATACTTCGGCGTGCTGTTTGCCTTATTTATCATTGCTGTTGTTGCCATGAAAACCTCTCTTACTTTCTAAAGGGCATGCCGAACTTCAAAAGAAGCGCCCGCGCCTCTTTATCGGTTTTTGCCGTCGTTACGACATTGATATTCAAACCTGCAATCTTTTCGATTTTATCAAAGTCGATTTCAGGGAAAATAATCTGTTCCGTAACACCTAATGAATAATTTCCTCTCCCGTCAAACCCGTTCGGATTGACACCGCGGAAATCCTTAACACGAGGCAGCGCAACATTAATAAACCGATCCAAAAATTCATACATTTTGGCGCCGCGTAATGTTACCATCGCCCCGATCTCATGCCCTTCACGAAGTTTAAAGTTAGCGATACTTTTCTTTGCCTTTGTTTTTACCGCTTTTTGGCCGGTAATAGTACCAAGATCGGTTACCGCAGCATCAAGCAATTTTTTATTTGTCAATGCTTCGCCAACCCCCATACTGAGTACGATTTTAACAAGCTTCGGCACCTGCATAACCGTAGTATAGCCGAACTCTTTTGTAAGCTCAGGCGTTATCGTTTCCGTATAGATTTTCTTAAGCCGTGGCACATAATTGCTCATTATAATACTTCTCCACCCTTACGGCAAAAACGCACTTTTTTATCGCCGTCCATCTTATATCCAATGCGAGATACGCCGCTTTTCTTACCGACTATCATGACATTTGAAATATGTATCGGCATCTCGATTTCGGCAATTCCGCCCTGATCCTGCTGAGAACGCTTGCGCATTGCTTTTTTCCCCATATTGATGCCCTGAATAATCACTTGATTCTTTTCAGGTAAAACACGCAATACGGCGCCGCGCTTTCCTTTCTCGCTTCCCGCAATCACTTCTACCGTATCGTTCTTACGGATCTTGATTTTTCCTTCCATAAATACTCAATCTCCTTATAGAACTTCAGGCGCAAGCGATACGATTTTCATAAAATCCATATCACGCAGCTCGCGCGCGACAGGCCCGAAAACACGCTTACCCTTGGGGTTCTTATTCGCATCGACCAATACACAAGCGTTATCGTCAAAGCGGATATATGTCCCGTCGGGACGGCGATATTCTTTAGAAACGCGGACGATAACCGCTTTTTCTACAGAACCCTTTTTAATTGTAGACGTCGGAAGGGCATCCTTTACCGCTACTACAATAATATCACCGATACCGGCATACCGGCGGTGAGATCCGCCGAGCACCTTAATACACTGTACAATTTTTGCACCCGAGTTATCGGCAACGTTTAATCTTGTTTCTACTTGAACCATAATATAGACGCTCCTTACTCGTTATTTTGCACGCTCAATAATCTCCGCCAAACGCCAGCATTTTTCCTTGCTGATCGGACGGTTCTCTACAATACGCACCGTATCACCAATGTGAGCTGTATTTTGTTCGTCATGCGCCTTATACTTTTTTGTATTGAGCACATACTTTTTATACAGCCGATGAAGTTTCTTGGTAGCGACCTGCACAACAATGGTTTTATCCATTTTATCGCTGGTTACCAAACCAACAAACTCGCGGTTCCCGGATTTCTTTTTTGCCGTTGTTTCTTCCACGGGCCTGCTCCTACTCTGCACTTACACCGGCCAGTTCTTTCTGCCGGATAAATGTGTTCAGCGCTGCAATTTCGCGGCGCATAGACCGTTTCAGCATAGGGTTTTCTACGTGTCCCACTACAAACTGAAACCTCAAATCCATATATTTTTGTTTAAGTTCGCTCCGCTTTGCCACCAATTCGGCAAGGGATAAATCTTTATAGTTCGGCTTTTTCATTCGGAAAACTCCATCTTAGTTATCGCGCGGCTGCTCGGCAAAGCGTGTCTTAAACGGAAGTTTACTTCCTGCCAAACGCATAGCCTCTTCCGCAAGCGAGCGATCAATACCGGTAAGCTCAAACAGCACCGTTCCGGGTCTTACAACAGCGACCCAATATTCCGGAGCACCCTTACCTTTACCCATACGTGTTTCAGCCGGTTTTTTCGTATACGGCTTATCGGGGAATACACGTATCCACAACTTACCGCCGCGCTTTACCTTTCTGTTTAAAGCAACACGAGCAGCTTCGAGCTGGCGATTAGTCAGCCAAAAGGGTTCAAGCGATACCAATGCAAATTCACCGAAGTCGATATGATTACACCGCGTTGCGTTTCCCTTAACTCTACCGCGCTGAATTTTGCGGTATTTTACTCTCTTAGGACTTAAAGCCATCGCTTAATCCCTCCCTGCTTCCGCACGCTCGCCGCGGCCCTTTTCCGACCGAGGAGCGCGTTCCTTGCGCTGTTTTTTTAACAATAAACCGGCGTCATCTTTTTGGTCGCTGCCGTACATCATACCGCTATAGAGCCAAACTTTTACACCGATTTTCCCGTAGGTGGTATGCGCTTCCGCAAAACCGTAGTCGATATCCGCACGGAGTGTGTGCAACGGTATTCGCCCTTCCTTCATTTCTTCGGTTCGGGACATTTCAGCGCCGCCGAGACGGCCTGAAACACGGATTTTAATTCCCTGTGCACCGGCCTTCATCGTAGAAAAGCAGCCTTGCTTTAAGGCTTTTCTAAAAGAGGCGCGCCCCATCAGCTGACGAGCAACATTCTGGGCAACGAGAGAAGCATTCAATTCAGCACGCTTCACCTCTTTAATCTTGATCTGAACTTTTTTATTCAGCTCTTTCTGAATAATAGCGCCGATTTTTTCAATATTGGCACCTTTCGTTCCGATGATAACACCCGGCCGCGCAGTATGAATAACAATTGTTACACGCTGAGGATGACGGATGATTTCGATGTCGGCGACATCCGCATTTTTACACTCAGGCATCGTCTGGAGCATTGCGCGAATCTTTAAGTCTTCGTGCAACAAATCTGCGTATTCTCTCGGACTTGCATACCAGCGAGACGCCCATGTTTTGTTAATTCCAAGTCTTAACCCGATAGGGTTTACTTTCTGTCCCATACTTACGCTCCCGCCTTTTCGTCAACTATTACCGTAATGTGACACATTCGTTTTAATTGAACATCCGCACGTCCGCGGCCGCGGCACCATAAGCGCTTAAGTCTCGGTCCTTCATCAATACGGATCTCTTTGATATAGAGCATATCTTCATCCAGTTTTTTATTACCGTTCAAAGCATTCGAAGCAGCAGACTTAACCGTCTGTGAAATCAGCGCTGCCCCTTTATTGGGTATGTGCTCTAAGATCGCCATTGCATCGGTATAAGACTTGCGTTTAATCACATTCGCAACCGGTCGAACTTTTGTCGGAGAAGCAATAAAATACTTTATCGTAGCGCGGTAACCGTTCTTTTTAGTTGTTTCAGCCATTATTTCCACCTACTTTTTCGCCGCTTTTTTATCCGAGCCGCCATGCCCGCGGAAAATACGGGTGGGAGCAAACTCGCCAAGCTTGTGTCCAACAAATTCCTCTGTGATATACACAGGGATCCATGATTTACCGTTGTATACCGAAATAGTAAAACCAACCATCTCAGGTATAATCGTGGAGCATCGGGAGTAAGACTTAACCATCTTTTTCGTTTTCTGATCTCCCGTCTTGCTCATTTCAACAACCTTTTTGTACAGGCTTTTTTCTACAAAAGGGCCTTTTTTAACAGATCTTGACATTCTCTACTCCCTACTTCCGCCGTGAAACAATAAACCGATCCGAAGTATTCTTCTTCTTACGGGTCTTATATCCCTTACATGGCTGTCCCCACGGAGTAACGGGATTACGTCCTTTTCCGCGTCCTTCACCACCACCAAGCGGGTGATCGACAGGGTTCATAGCCATACCGCGTACGGAAGGACGAACACCACGCCAACGAGCACGCCCCGCCTTTCCTAAATTGATATTCATGTGATCGGCATTTCCAACTTCACCGATTGTTGCATAGCATTTTTTATGCACTAAGCGGGTCTCACCTGAAGGAAGGCGCAACGTTACATAATCACCTTCTTTTGCAGCAATAAGCGCAGCAGCGCCAGCGGAACGAGCCATTTGTCCACCCTTCCCCAGCGTCAACTCAACATTATGGACGGTAAAACCGACCGGTATGGATTCAAGCGGCAATGCATTCGCAAGCTCAAGCGCAGCCATTGCGCCGCTCATAATTTTTTGTCCAACCTTCAAACCTTTAGGAGCAAGGATGTATCGTTTTTCGCCATCGGCGTAAAAGATCAATGCGATATTTGCACTACGGTTCGGATCATATTCGATAGTTCGAACCGTACCCGGAATACCGTACTTATTGCGTTTAAAATCAATCTCGCGATACTTCCGCTTATGTCCACCGCCCTGATGCCGAACGGAAATACGCCCATGGCTATCCCGCCCTGCATTGGATTTTTTTCCGGTTGTAAGGCTTTTTTCAGGTTTCTGCGCAGTGATTTCATCCCGAAGCAAGTCAATTCGACCGCGCATACCCGGTGTTATAGGCTTATATAATTTAAGAGCCATTTATCTTCCCCTTCAAAGCAGCGATAAGTGCTGTTATGCACCTTCAAAAACTTTAATCGATTCACCTTCGGCAAGCGTCACAATAGCTTTTTTCCAGCTTGCAGTTTTACCTGCCCGATAGCGAACTCGACGCATTTTTCCGTCGACGTTTACAACAGCACAATTAAGCACTTTCACATTAAAAAGCTTCCGTACTGCTTCCTTAATCTGCACCTTTGTAGAGCGCGGATCCACCTTAAAAACATATTTACGCTGCTCACGCATCTCGTTTGATTTTTCCGTAAGCACAGGCGCTATAATAACATCAGTATATTGCATTACTCAGCCCCCTCAGCCGCATAAAAGCTCGAAAGATTTTTTGCAGCAGACTCAAGCATCAGCACTTTCCGTCCATAAAACAGATCGTGCGCACGCAAACGGTTATACGTTAAAAACGACAGCGTAGGAATATTTCTTCCGGCACGCTTCAACATTGCATCATCATCTTTCAAAACAAGCACCGTGCGCTCATCCTGAACAAATGACTGCAATATTTTCACCAGATCTTTCGTTTTACCGGTTTCAACCGTAAAATCTTCTATAACAACAAGACGATCTTCATCCTGAGCTTTCAAGCTCAAAATAGACTTCATCGCCAACCGCTTTGCTTTTTTCGGAATTGCATAGCTGTAATCACGCGGCTTCGGACCGAAAATCGTACCGCCGCCGATTAGAAGCGGTGATTTTTTATCACCACGGCGGGCACGTCCCGTACCCTTCTGCTTATACGGCTTTGCATTGGAACCGTTTACCTCAGCACGACCTTTTGTACACGCCGTACCGACACGCATATTTGCTAATTCATTTGTAATGGCATAGTAAATGACATCTTCATTAACAGGCAAGCCGAACACTGCATCGTTAAGTTCAATTGTCCGCAATTCCTTACCATCAATCGAATAGACTTTCTTTTCCATTCTCTTCTCCTGCCGTTATCTTTCCCGTTTTACAGCGGATTTAAGGAACACAACCGCATCCTTTTTACCGGGAACGGAACCACGTACCATAACGACGCCCAATTCGGGATCTATTTTTTCAATCCGCAAATTCTGTACCGTTACTCGTTCGGCACCCATGTGACCGGGCATTTTAACGTTTTTAAACGATCGCCCCGGGCTGGTGCACTGCCCTGTCGAACCGGGCTCACGGTGAAATTTTGAACCGTGAGAAGCACGTCCACCGCCGAAACCATAGCGCCTTACAACACCCTGAAAGCCCTTTCCTTTTGAAATCGCGGTAATATCAAGATACCGGACAGATTCCAAAACCTCAACGCCGATTTTTGCGCCAACGGTAACTTCTTTATCAAAACCTCTAAATTCTTTTAAAAGACGAACAGGCGCAACACCTTCTGCAAATTGATTTGCATACACCTTTGAAACACGTCCTTCTTTTAATTCACCCGTTCCTAACACAACCGCTTCATAACCGAAATGATCCGCATCTTTTACTGCGACCACCGTATTCGGTACTACTTGCAAAACGGTAACAGGTGTCAGCCGCCCCTCGTCATCAAACAACTGGGTCATGCCGATTTTCTTACCAATCAGACCAACCATAACTCATAACTCCTTGAGAAACTCCCGCTTCTCCGGTACGCACATCCTGATTAAATGCCGTCTACCGTTCTTTTATTGTTTAATTTCTACATCAACCCCTGCCGAAAGCTCCAATGCCATTAAAGCATTCATCACTTCTGCAGAAGGTTCAATAATATCGATCAATCGTTTGTGCGTCCGCATTTCAAACTGCTCACGCGACTTTTTATTTACGTGCGGAGAGCGAAGCACGGTAAATTTATTAATGCGCGTAGGAAGCGGAACAGGCCCCAACACCTTCGCCCCAACCTTCTGCACAGCTTGCACAATTGCTTTAGAACTTTGATCAACCAACTCAACATCAAATCCGCGAAGCTTAACGCGAATCTTTTCCTTAGCCATATTTCCTCCGTACAAAAACAAGCGGCCGAATAGCGCCTACCCGACCGCCCTGTTTTTTATTACGCTAAAATCTCCGTAACCTGTCCGGAGGCGATAGTCCGGCCGCCTTCACGAATAGCAAGCTTAAGCCCCTTATCCATAGCGATAGGATGGATCAGCTCACCGATAATCTTAGTATTATCACCCGGCTTAACCATATCAACTCCCTCAGGCAGCGTAACGGTTCCGGTAATATCGGTCGTTCTGAAATAGAACTGCGGACGATACCCTGAGAAGAACGGGCTATGACGACCGCCTTCATCCTTCGAAAGAACGTAAATCTGTGCTTCAAACTTGGTGTGAGGCTGAATTGAACCCGGCTTAGCCAACACCTGACCTCTTTCAACTTCTTTCTTATCAACACCACGAAGCAAGAGACCAACGTTATCACCAGCCATACCCTGATCAAGCAGCTTGTTGAACATTTCGATACCGGTAATAACTGTTTTCTTCGTCGGTTTAATACCGACAATTTCAACTTCGTCGTTAAGGTTGATAACACCACGCTCGATACGTCCGGTAACAACAGTACCACGTCCGGAAATCGTGAAGATATCTTCAATCGGCATCAAGAAAGGCTTTGCATCATCGCGGACAGGATCAGCGAAGTAATTATCCATGGTCTCCAGCAACTCATCGATACAAGCAGTATCTTCAACGGAAGCACCGTCAGCCAACGCCTTAAATGCGGAACCTTTGATAATCGGCGTATCGCGGGGGAAGCCGTAAGATTCGAGAGTTTCGCGAACTTCTTCCTCTACCAATTCGATAAGCTCAGGATCGTCAACAAGGTCAACCTTATTAAGGAAAACAATAATAGAAGGAACACCAACCTGACGAGCAAGTAGGATATGCTCTTTGGTCTGAGGCATAACCGAGTCCGGAGCCGAAACAACAAGAATTGCACCGTCCATCTGAGCGGCACCGGTGATCATGTTCTTAACATAGTCAGCGTGTCCGGGACAGTCAATGTGCGCATAGTGGCGCTTGTCGGACTGATACTCCAAGTGACGAGTATTAATAGTAATACCGCGAGCCTTTTCCTCCGGTGCATTATCAATCTCATCATATTTAAGAAGCTTATCACCATACTTCTTTGCACAATGAGTAGTGATCGCTGCCGAAAGAGTTGTCTTACCATGGTCAACGTGACCGATGGTACCAACATTCATGTGAACTTTTGTTCTCTCGAACTTTTCCTTTGCCATGTAAATCCTCCTAACAGACAATAGGCAACTAACAAAACCCCGCCCATCAAACAGCGAGACCATTTCCATATTGAAATGAAAAAAAATGTTACAAATCGGATACCAAATACAGAAAAGAATAGAATGAAGGACAATCAGACAGTAAACACCGTTACAAAAGACGTGTTGCACAAGCCTGTCATAGCAATTCGACAAGCCTTATTCGGATCCACCTGATCATCATCAGAATCCATTCCGATGACTGGTTTGGCATCCTGCAGAGTAATAGGGCACGCCCCTTAATGCTTTCAACAGCATTAACGCGGAAACCTGCCTTAAAAAGGCTTTACGGCACCGGAAAACTCTTAAAGAATACCGGACAAACAGTATTCAGCCGTTTATCCAATTGAACGGAACGACTATACTATTTTGAATAATAAATGTCAAGGACTTTTGAAAATACACGGCCTATCCATCTATATAAATTGTAAGAGGTATGGCAACGCGCTCTTTCATTTTTCCCCATCGGCTAGTATAATCAGTATATGAATAAGGGAGTTTTAATGAAGAATATGATTTTTACGATTTTATCTGCTGCTTGTATAGTCGGCGCCGCAGCCGATCCTGCGAAAAACTTTAGTGCGGACGATATTCCGCTTAAAAAGGTAACGCTGTACTCATCGGGCGTTGCGCACTATGTACATGAAGGGACGGTTTCCGGTTCGGGGAATATAGAACTTCTGTTCTCGCCCGCTCAAATTAACGATGTGCTAAAGTCTCTTGTCGTTACGGATCCGTGCGCAAAAAGTTTAGCAGTCAATTATCAGTCCGAGGACACGCTGAGAAAAACGCTGGAAAGTTTAAAAATAGACCTTTCCGCCGCTACAACACTCTACGATATTTTAAAAGCGCAAAAGGGCGCCGAAGTGGAACTGTTTACGCCTCATCAAATTATCGGAAAGATTTTAAGCGTCGATAAAAACAGCTCAAAAGAAACGGATACTTTCTTTATTTCGCTTGCAGCGAAAGACGGCATTCATATTATCGCCTTTTCGGACATTCAGTCTTTCACATTTACCGATAAAAAACGAAATGAAGATTTGAACACCGCTTTGGCGCTTATCCTCGACGCTTCGGCAAAGAACCGCAAAAAACTGGACATTAAAATCGATGCGCAAGGTGAACGGAAAATCGGTCTTTCTTATGTTATGGAAGCGCCGGTATGGAAAGCAAGTTATCGGCTCGACATGGGTACCGATAAAGCGGCGTTTCAGGCATGGGCGATTATCGACAATTCAACCGACCTCGACTGGAAGAATATTACGCTTACCCTCACAACGGGAAGGCCGGTCGGTTTTACGCAAAACCTCTATGCCCCCTACTATACGTATCGCCCCGAAGTGCCGCTTGCAATTGCACAAGCCGCCGAAGCAGAAACTTTTGATTCGGCTGATAGAGCGGTCGAATATGCCGCAGCTATGCCGCTTGCGGAAAAACGGTCGGCGATGATGAAAAAAGAGGCTTATGGATATGTCGCCGCAGAATATGATGAAGCGGAGTATGATGACTTACAGGAAAAAAACAATTCCGCCTATTTTGAAAATCAGACCGAAGCAGGTGATGCGGGAGAAATGTTTGCCTTTACGCCGTCAAAACCCGTTACGCTTGAGCGGCAGCAAAGTATGATGATTCCGCTCACTCTTGCCTCTCTTCCTGCGGAAAAGTATTCGGTATTTTCATCCATTCCATACAACGAGCGTGTTAATCCTAAGTTCTGCATCAGTATTGAAAACACATCAGGCTTAAAACTTCCTGCCGGCCCCATTACGGTTCTTGACGGGGGTGAATATGCAGGCGATGCTCTTTTGGAGTTTTTACCCGAAGCTGAAAAACGCCTGATCGCTTACGGAGACGATATTGAAGTAACCGGTTCAAAGCGAGCCGATTCCACAAGGACGATTGAAACCGTAAAGATGGCTGACGGAGTGATGACAACGTCGTACCGGCAAGTCCAAAGCACGATTTATTTGATACGAAATGCCAATAAAAAAGAGAGAACCGTTATTGTTGAACACGCAAAGAACGCAGGGTTTGAGCTGACATCAAAACAAGCTCTTGCGGAAACGACTGCAAACAAATATCGGTTTAAGTTTAAAGCTGCAGGCAATACCGGTACCGAGCTAAAAGTAGAAGAAGCTCGCACCTATCAATCAACTCAAAAAATATTCGATATGAATTCAAATACATTCATTTCCTACACGACCAATGCCGAAATTCCCGAAAAAGTACGGAAGGCATTTGCGTCTATTATAACGGAGAAAGAAAAGGTTTCCGCGGCGGAAAAAGCCCTAAAGACTTTGCAGGATCGTCAGACGGAAATCGGAAAGGAACAAGACCGTGTACGTAGGAATCTTGAGGCGGTCGGTTCTGAAAGTCAGCAGGGTAGAGCGTTCTTAACCAAGCTGCTCAAGCTCGAAACCGAACTGGACGAGTTGAAAACAGACATCACAACCGCAACGGAGCAGCTCACCAACGCACAGCAAGACTTTACCGCATTCGTAAAGAATATCAGGATCGAATAAAGGAGCATCGTAGTGAAAGAAATACCGCTTTCCGAGGCGGTCGGGCATGTGTTGTGCCACGACCTGACTCAGATTATCGTAGGGGTGTCGAAGGACGCTCGGTTTAGAAAGGGACATATTGTTACGGAGGAGGACATTCCGGTGCTTCGCTCGATGGGCAAGGAACACTTGTTCGTTTGGGAAAAGAGTGAAAACCTGCTGCATGAGGATGAAGGGGCTGAAGTTCTGGCAGCAGCGGCGATGGGGAAAAATCTGGAAAAAACCGCCCCCAAGGAAGGCAAGATTGAGTTGAAGGCAACGGTTGACGGTATGCTTAAAATCGATACCGACCGGCTCTTTGCAATCAACAAGCTCGGCAAGGTGATGATTGCAACGCAGCGCAATTATGTGCCGCTTAAAAAAGGACAGACGGCGGCGGGAATGCGGGTTATTCCGCTTCTTATCGAAAAAGAAAAAATGGCTGAGGTGGCTGCGATTGCCGATGCCGCCAATCCGCTGATGTCCGTCATCCCTTACAGCATCAAAACCTGTACCATTTTGGTAACGGGGCACGAAGTTCTGACAGGGGTTATTAAAGATACCTTTGCACCGGTCGTGCAGGCAAAGCTGGCAGAGTACGGCGTGGAAACGTTAAAAACCGTAAACACCGGAGACGACGTGGAAACTATTACGGCGGAGATACAAAAAGCCATACAAGCAGGTTCCCAGATGGTACTCTGCACAGGGGGCATGAGTGTCGACCCCGACGATAAAACCCCCGCCGCTATCCGCGCAAGCGGCGCGCGTATCGTCAGCTACGGTGCCCCCGTCCTTCCCGGCGCAATGATGCTGTTGGCATACGCGGGCGATGTTCCTATCGCGGGGCTGCCCGGCTGTGTGATGTATGCCAAGCGCACCGTCTTCGATCGGCTGTTGCCGCGTATCCTTGCCCGCGACCCCATTACCGTTGAAGATATTGCGCTCTTGGGAGAGGGCGGCTTATGCCCGTAACCGACAGCACCGTCCAAAACAGTAGCCCTACCCGGTATAGAGCGGCTATTATCTGCGCGTCCGACCGGTGCTTTCAGGGCTTGCGTAAAGATGTAAGCAGCCCTATAATAGCCGAAATACTCACCGGTCAAGGATATGAGATTACCGCTACGGTAATGCTCCCCGACGAGTACGAAGCGCTGCGGAAGGCGATGGTACGCATAGCCGATGAAGGCAGCGCCGACCTTATCGTTACAACAGGCGGCACCGGACTCGCTCCCCGCGATGTAACCCCTGAAGCGACCGCTGCGGTTATCGACCGCGCCGTCCCCGGTATCCCAGAAGCAATGCGTGTGGAAAGCATGAAAATAACACCGCACGGAATGCTTTCTCGCGGTATAGCAGGTATACGAAAACGCACACTGATTATCAACCTTCCCGGAAGTCCCAAGGCGGTAAAGGAAAATCTTTACTGCATTCTACCCGCTTTGGATCACGCACTTTTGATGCTTACCGGCGGCACGCAGGATTGCGCCCCAGCCGAAGTATAATAATCAAGGAAACTGTCCAACGCAAACATTTTCGGAAGTTTCCGCTAAGGAGTATCTTATGAAGAAAACCGTTGTAGCGCTGCTTATCGGCAGCATCATACTTGCCCCGCTCTGCGCGGGAGGCAGTAAAGATCAGACTAGTGCCGCCAAAAAGACGGAAATTATGCTGTCGGCAGCAGCCAGTTTGAAGGACTGTATTCAGGAGCTTTCGGCCATGTACACCGAAAAAAATCCGCAGGTAACCATTACCATGAATTTCGGTGCATCGGGAGCCTTGCAGCAGCAGATTGAACAGGGCGCTCCCGCAGATGTTTTCTTTTCCGCCGGTATTAAGCAGATGAATGCGCTCAAGGAAAAGGGGATGATGATAGATTCAAGTGTAAAGAACATCCTTGAAAATAAAGTTGTTCTGATTACCCCCAAAAACGCAGCCGCCCTTGATTTCTTTGAAGACCTCGCCAAAAGCTCCGTAAAGAAAATCGGCGTCGGCGAACCGAAATCCGTACCGGTCGGGCAGTATACCGAACAGATTTTTCAAAATCTCGGCCTTACCGATAAGGTTGCTTCCAAGCTTATCTTTGCAAAAGATGTCCGCGAAGTCCTTTCGTGGGTAGAAACAGGCAACGTCGATGCAGGCGTCGTATACGAAACCGATGCGAAGATCAGCAAGGATGTTACCATCTGTTCAACCGCGCCCGAAGGCAGCCATAAAAAAGTTATCTATCCGATCGGTGTTGTAAAGGCAAGCGCTCATGCGGCCGAAGCGCAGAAGTTTGTAGACTTCCTATTCTCCGACGCGGCAAAAGAAGTCTTTGCACGTTACGGATTCACCGTTATTTCCAAGTAACTTTCATTGTCTATATCAGTTCGGCTGAAACCGGACTGATACGCAAGGATTACCTGCACTATGTTTGACTACGCGCCGCTTTTTATCTCGCTGCGCGCAGCTGTCCTTTCCGGTATTTTCGTATTCATACTGGGAACGGCAGCGGCGCGGCTCTGTTTGAATATCCGCGGTAAATTACTCGTTCTTATCGATGTACTCTTTACCTTGCCGATGGTATTGCCGCCGACGGTACTGGGCTTTTTCCTACTCGTCATATTCGGACGGAACAGTCCGATCGGTATGCTGCTCGCAAAAGCAGGAATTTCGCTCATATTTACCTGGCAGGCAACGGTTATTGCCTCGATCGTGGTTTCGTTCCCGCTGATGTACAAGGGAGCAAAGGGCGCGTTGGAACAGGTAAATGAGGATCACGTGTGGGCGGCGCGCACCCTCGGCATGAGCGAGCTTTCTATCTTTATCCGCATTATGCTGCCTGAAGCATGGCCGGGCATTCTTGCAGGGCTTGCATTGAGCTTTGCCCGCTCGCTCGGCGAATTCGGTGCGACGCTGCTGGTTGCCGGAAATATCCCTAGACGTACTCAAACCATCCCGATGGCTATTTACTTTGCGACCGCCGGCGGCGATATGCACACGGCGTGGGTATGGGTCGGCGTCATAACCGCCGTTTCATGCGCGGCGCTTTTCATCATGAATATGTTTTCGAGGGAAAAACGGGTATGAAGCTTGAAGCATCGATTGTAAAAAAAATGAAAGGTTTTACCCTTGATGTGAGCCTTTCGGCCGCGCAGGGGGAAATTGTCGGCTTACTCGGAGAATCCGGCGGCGGCAAATCTATGACGCTGAAATCCATTGCCGGTATCTTCACACCCGATTCAGGCAGAATTGTCTTAAACGATCATGTCCTTTTCGATTCCGAGCGGAACATCAATGTACCGGTGCGGGATCGGAATGCCGGTTATATGTTTCAGTCGTATGCACTCTTTCCGTATATGACAGTGCGGGAAAACATTTGCTGCGGAATAAAAGACCGGAACCGTAAAAAAGAAATTGCCGACCAATTTCTGGAGCTTTTGCACATTACTCCCTTTGAAGGACGCTATCCGAAAGAGCTTTCGGGCGGACAGCAACAGCGGGTTGCCCTTGCGCGTCTCCTCGCCGCCTCCCCCGCACTGATTATGCTGGACGAACCGTTCTCCGCCCTCGATAATGAACTGAAAGATTCCCTCCACGAAGATTTAAAAGCAACGCTCGAACGCGCCGCTTGCCCCGTCCTCTTTGTTTCGCACAATAAAGATGAGGTTGAACGGTACTGCACCCGCTCGCTGTTCATCAAAAACGGCAGGATAATGACAGAGCAAACGCATCAGATCGTTTAGCACCAACGCATCCGGGTTGTTTATTTGAAAGGGTACTCTTGAGATTGTATCTATAACGTGTTACTCTATGCATACCTATGAAGAATGCTTTACTGGTTCCCGGCGTTTTTTTCTTAAGCCTTTTAAGCGCGGTTGTTATCTTTGCCTTTTTTGGAGGGATTGCCTTGCGCTATGAAATGGTCGTCCCGTTTGCATCAGAATCGGCGGGGCTCCTGCTTCTCTGTATGGCGCAAAAGGCGTGTTACGTACTTCCATTAGCGGTGATGTTAGCTATTATCGGGGTGTACACATTTTTAATGAGACACCCTGCAAAGCTGGGCGTAGCGCTCAGTTTATTCCTCATGTGTTTACTATTTACCGTAACGGTTATCATACCGGCCTGTTATGCGCAGTTTTCTGTCATCGAGAACGCAATAACAGCCTACAAAGCAACGGCACCTATCGACGAAGCATTAGCTGCTTTTACAAGCAAACCGTTCTTTCTGGCTTTATTACGGCGAGGATGCGACAGTCTTTTTGCTGATATCTATGCTGCCTATACGTTACATTTTGCAACATATCTCTTCTTCGTAAGTACACTTTTTTTCTGCGTCAGCTCATTTTGGTTTGTATGCACCATAACGCAATGGAATCTGTTCAACCTTCTTTTCTTGCTTCTCCTTTCCGGCGCCTTGTTGCTCGTATATCCGTATATGCAGCTGGAAGGATTTCGAGCGGCGCTTTTTAATCTCCATATAGCAAATTCGGAAAACGGCATATACGGAATTTCGCTTGTTTTGTGTATCGTTGCCGTAGTGTTCCATTCCATAGGCGGTTTAAAAATGCTGCTGATATCTTCAAAGACCCAAAAAGGAGCGCCGCATAAAAATGCCTGAGATGCTAAAAGGTTGGCTGTCCATTTTTATTCACTTTGTGATCGGACTCGGATGCTGCCTCATATATGTGTTTTTTTTCAAAAAAATCGATGTGCTACCGCAGTTTTTACTAAGCCGGAAATTAGCGGAAACAGGCATCTTATTTATACGGATTATGCCGAGCTTGCTGGTCTCCGCCATATTGATAGGATATGCTGTTATTTTCGGTACATGCGGCCAAAATACCGTTCCGAGATTTTCCGACATATTACTTCGTTACTTAAAAAAAGCATTTATTATGCTTTTCTCGTGCATTACCATTTATATCATACTGATAGAAATAATATCGCCGCTGCTGGTGGACTATCGGCGCTACAGTGAACTTAAAACACAGGATTATTACGATTTTATAAAAGAGACTGATATTTCATTACGCAACGGAGATGCCGAAAAAGCGTATGATAAGGCGAAGGCAGCGTTAGGAATCTGGAAAAACAATCCTGAAGCATTACAGCTTTTTGATAAGGCGAAGATATCGTACGAATCATACAATGCTGAGCGCAAGCAAAACAACAAAATCGAGCAATCTTCCGAAACTGTCGAGCCTGAAAACTTAACAGCGGAAGGGGCGCTATTCATCAGTAAGCGGTTTATGAACAAATATGATTTTTACACCGCACACTATTATGCCATGAGAGCATATCAGCTGAGTGCCGAAAATGCACCTTATCGCGAAGAAGCTTTACGGCTGGCAGCACAGGCATGGAATCAAATTGAAAAAGGAATCGCTGAGCTTACCGCCGAATTCGATATCCGCTTGTACCAAGCGAAAAAAGCCGGATACGAGATGATCCAGCAGGGGAACTACATCAAAGCATATTACCAATTTGTAAATGCACAGCGTATGCTTGAGCAAAACAATCCGCTCAAAAGAGACCCCGATATAGACCGTTTTATAGACATTACCCGAAAAAAAGTATTGGAAGAGGTTTTCTTTATTGATGAAACAGCCTCTCTGCCGCTCCTTGAAACAGTACGTAATATTCATTTTACCGCTCCGGCCTCGGGTACGAGAGCACCGGCACAGATAACAATAGAAGGTCTTTCTTATATCACCAACAACAATATTAAGGAAATATATGGAAGGAATTGTGAACTTACACAATACACCACCGACGGTAAGATTCTTTATCGGTCGCGGATTCCTTTCATCAAACTTATTCCGATTGAGAGTGCAGAAGGAGAGCCCATGCTCCGTATGCTGTTCCGTGCTGTGGATAAACAGCGCGATAAAGTAGTGCTAAAACCTATCGTTCTGGAAGGAGCAATGCCTATTGAGCGGCAGACATCTCTGCGGCTGCCGTTTTCATACAATGATTTTCAGCTGATTATAGCGGCCAACGAAGGTGAAAAATCCATGACACTCCCTCAGCTCTATGCATTTCGGCAACGGGGAGCGCAATACGGCTTCCCTGCACAAATATATGACAGGGAATTATTGGCAAGAATTATCGATGTGTTTCTTATTTTGATTATTTCGATTTATATGCTCGTACTGGCATGGCGTTTCAGAGTTCCGCCGCACAAAAAATTCAAACACACATGGGCGCTGGCGTTTCCGCTCTTTTTTGTACTGGCAACAGGATTTGTGGAGACGGCGCGCTATTGCGCCCGCCTCATCATTGCCCTACTTACCGACATATCCTATAGCTTGTCACCGCTGCTGTTATTGCTTGCATACATGCTCTGTTTTATCGGAATGTGTTTTTTCTTTATCGGTCAGCGCTCGGAAGTGTAAGAGAAAACCTCTAAAACCTCAAATTTTTTAGAGATACCCGAGGATACTTTCAATATCGAGTTCGCCCGCAAATGCCGGCACGGTAACAGACCAGTTTTCCAACACTTGCGGGTGCAGCTCGCCGAAAATACCGATCTGTTTTCCATCGGCAAGAACCCCCGCTTGCCGCCCTTCTATAAAGCGCGGGTCATGCGTTTCGCATACGTTGTAGTCCATTTGCAGATAGTACAGTAGACCGGCGACAAGGCTGGCGGCTTCGTTAAAGTTAGCGTCTTGGTTTACGGTCAGAAAGCCGAGGCTTTGGCGGGTGCGCGTGCCGGTATTTTCTTCGGGAACAAGGTAGGCAATCTTTCCCGTTTCAAAGATACGGTGTGGATAGACCGCATTACCCGAAACCGTTTCTGCTGATAAGAGCGACGGAATGATAGACGGGCGGACAAACTGATAGTTTTCCGACATGGGGTTTGCAATTTCGATTACCGCCGCTCCGTCTATATTCATGCGGTCGATGTAATCTTTCTTTGAGCCGAGATAGTTAAAAATCATCTCTTGATAGCAGAAGCCGACCATCAAACTTTTAATCTTTCTGCTAAGCTGGGTAACCGGAGAGAGCCGCCCGATGGTAAATTCCCGCGGCGTTTCCGGTTCAAAGAACTCAACTGTTTTACCCATCATCACGTCTTCGATAATATCAACTTCGTGTAAAAAGTCGTTCCGGTATGCAGGCGGCATCAGCGACAGACAATCCCCCTCGACGGTAACGGTGTTGTCCATACGCTCTAACGCTTCCACAATGTCCTGTGCCGGAAGCTCCGTTCCGAGGAGCTTATTGACGGCATGAACCGTCGTCTTTGTCGGCTCTTGGAAGTAAAGCGGCGTAGTAATCGTCTTACCGAAGCCCGTGTCATACGGATATTCTACGCTGACCGGTAAAATCGTGTATCCCGCATCGGAAAAATCGCAGGCAACAATGTTGGTTGCAAGCAGCAGAGAGGGCATATCGGTACCGGTCAGCTCAACCAACAGGTCGGCATCCCCCGGCTGTACCGCGCCGATCTCCGCACTGTTGATAATCGGCGCCATTGAAAGCACACCGCCCTTTGAATCCGATAAGAGCGGTACCTTCTTCATATCTTTGAGTATCCAGCCGTATTCCTTGCCTTTCGGGTGTTCGGTGATAATGCGCTCACACGTCATTTCGGTGTCGAATCCGAGCGGTCTAAACGAGGTTGTGTGTGGGTCAACAGCGCGGTAGTGTACCGGCCAGTTAATCAGCTCGCTGCGGTACACCCCCATCGACACGGAACGGCGCTTCCGACCGAAGTTCCAGCACAGTTTTTCCTGTGTTTGGATAATATCTTTCAGCATAGCATCGTCGATGGGCTTACCCGAAATGACAAACGCCGTCATAAAGGGGCGGATATGCTGTAATTCGGGGTCTACGGTTACTGTCCGTTTTCCGGAATCCTTCCGCTCACTCAATGTCGATAAAAATGCTTGATACCGAGCTTTGTTTGAAGCTCCTCCCGTGTGCATACGCAAAAGGCGTGCGAGCCCCGCTGTTGACCACAGGTCGGGGCGGTTGGTATCGTTTAATTCAATTTTTATAATGCGTTCATCTTGAGGCGCCGCTGCGGACGGTGCTTCGTCAAGTTCCGCTTTTGCAGAGCTTAACAAATGTTCAAATTCAGGGGAATAATCGTATTTTTTTCCTAACAAGTTGAAAAAAAGCTGTTCATTTACATCGATCTTTGGCATAGTCTATCCTTTTTTAATATGACTGAGCTGAGGCAAATGTTAAAACATTCGTTTACAATGCCTTTCATACAATTCACATATAATATTGAAAGAGTATATGCAATATGCCCCTGTTTGGCAAGAATGATGCAGGGTGGTTACAGGGTAAACGCATCAGGCATTTTTGGGGATATTCCCGTAGAATAATATGGGCTGTTCAACCAGAGTTTCGCCGCTACACGGCTCAAATGGTCGCCCAACCCATATTATTCTACGATTCTTATCTACTCAGCCTGATGCGTTTACCCGTCTGCTGGAAAAATATGCGAAATTTTATTTCTTTAAAATGCAACAGTTGAACAAAATATGAATTTTGGAAACTGTTGCATTCGTGCGCGAAAAGCGCACACAGCAATACGCAAGTTTTCGAAAGAAAACTTGACGGTTAAGGTGAGCGGCGTCATTGTAGACGCTCACCTTATACCTATGAAATTTCGCACAGAAGGAAGGCAACCTTTGAAAATATTTTATAATGCGGTTGCCCTGAGGGTGGTTAATGTACCGGACATAAATTCTATTCAAAGAAATAGAGAAACTGGCTGATCCTTTTAAAGATGCAGCATCATGTTGATTTCATCCCGATAACTACCGTCTTTTAACTTGTAGGCATGGGGCAGCCGTCCCCATTCGGTAAAGCCGAAGCGCTCATAGAGCTTTTGTGCCCGCAAATTGTCGGAATAAACGCCCAGTTCAACTTGCTCAATTCCATCTTTTTTTGCAAAGGATAGTATCTCCCGTAAAAGCAGACTACCGATACCGATGTTCCAATACTTCTTTCTTACGGAAATCCCCAAGCGCCCGCGGTGCTTTGTTTTAAGATGTTCGGCAATAGGAGCAATGCCGCAGTTACCGGCAATCTCCCCGTCTATCAAAGCGAGCAGCAGCAATTTATTCGGCTGATCTTCCCAGTTTTTTAGGATTGTTATTTCTTCCTCTTCGGTAAGTGTAATCTCTTCCGGATACCGCAACATAAAATAGGTTTCTTCATTGATTATCTGCAAAAATTCAACCATTACAGCTGCGTCCGATACAGTTGCACTCCGCAGTATACATACGCGGTTATTTTTTAGAAGATATTCTTTTTCAGCATACATCATACGCAATCCTTTTGCATAAAACGTTGTCCTAAATTTTCAAAACCGGTAAACAGACGATTTCAAATCCTTCAATAACAATGATATCTTCCATTTTCATTGAGTAACCATGGTTCTTTTGCGGCAACTGCGGTTCTTTCTTTTAAAAAGCCCACATTTTTATCTGCAATGATGATAATATCGAGTAATAATAATAGTATCAAGCGGATTGTCTCGGTTTGATGAGAAGTAAAAATTAATGGGTAATTTGTAATTAAGAATTAAGAATTCATAATTATGAATTACCCATTAAAAAAGACAGGAGGTTTATATGACAAAATTGAGAACCGACAAAAAGGCACACACCTTTAGAGGAGCCGCGGCGCTCATCACAGCTGCATTTTTAGTACTGCTTTTTACCGGCTGCCCCAATGCAAACGGAAATAAGCCGACAACGCCCAAGTACAAGGTAACCTTTAGTGTAGACGGGGGGGGGGGGGGTACCCTTACCGCAAAGATAGGTGAAACGGAAATAAAGAGCGGTAACGAAGTAGAAGCGAACAAAACCGTAACCTTTACTGCAACGCCTGACACGGGTTACAAGGTAAAGGGCTGGACGCTTGACGGCAATGCCGTGAACGGCACCAACAATTCTTATCAGCTTAAAATTGAGAAAGCGGTAACCGTAAAGGTGAGCTTTGAAGCGCTTCCGCCCGGAACGTTCGCCGTAAACTTCGGTGTAGACGGCAGTAACGGCACGCTTAATGCAACGGTAGACGGAAAAGAGATTACAAACGGCAGCGGGGTTCAAAAAGATAAGACGGTTATCTTTACCGCAACACCTAACGACGGCTACGAAGTCGATAAGTGGAACATAACCGGCGATGCATTTGAAACAGGAACAGGCACAAACGGCAGCCTGACGGCAAAGATAAACATCACCAAAGAAACGACAGTAAAGGTGAGCTTTAAGCTAAAGAAATACCTCGTAACCTTTAGCATAGACGGCACCGGCGGCACACTGAAAGCGGAAGTTGACGGTACCGTAATCAACACGAACGATAAGGTCGAACACGGCAAGCAGGTAACATTCACCGCTAAAGCCAGCGACGGCTACAGGGTGAAAAGCTGGATGCTCGACGGCAAGCCCATCACCGAAGCAGGCACAAACACAGAGTACAAGCTCACCGTAACCAAGCCTGCAACAGTCAGCGTGAGCTTTGTACTTACATACGCCGCTGCCTTTAGCGTAGAAGGCTCAGGCGGCACGCTCAAGGCAAAGGCGGAAGGCGAAGCCGAAACCGAGACAAGCCCTATAAACGTGGAGAAGGATAAAACCGTAACATTCACCGCAACGCCTAACACTGATTATATGGTCGATACGTGGACGGTAACGCCGAGCGCTGCACTACAAGAAGGCGGCACGGAAGGAAGCACAACGGCAAAAGTCAAAATCACAGAGGCAACGACGGTAAAAGTGAGCTTTACCAAATACAAGAAAGTAGGATATGGCACAAACGGCGATGACTTAAAGAACTGCCTAACAACCGCAAGCCCTGCATCAGACGGCATCTATTACATCGAAGTAACCGGTCTTAAGGCGGAACACTTAAAAGGAACATATCCCAACCCGGGCCCGCTCGGACAAATCCTAAAGGACCACCCGACTAAAAAGGTTGCACTTAAACTGCCCAAAACTGTAGAAGGTCTTACGGATATGAGCAGCTGCTTTCAACAATGCACAAATCTTGTGCAAGTGCGTAACATACCGGACGGCGTTACGAATATGAACAATTGCTTTACGGAGTGCTCAAGCCTTACAGAGGCCCCTGCAATACCGCCAAGCGTTCAGGATATTACCCAGTGCTTTAATCGCTGCTCAAGTCTTGTAAAAGCACCGGCAATACCGCAAGGTGTTACGAATATGCAAAACTGCTTTTACGACTGCACCAACCTTAAAGAGGTACCTGCAATACCGGACACGGTTACGAATATGCGCCAGTGCTTTATGAACTGCGGCAGTCTTACAAAGGTACCTGCAATACCGGCAAACGTTACGGATATGCTAAGCTGCTTTGAGGGTTGCACCAGCCTTACAGAAGCGCCGGTACTACCGGCAAACGTTACGAATATTGCCCGCTGCTTTGCGAACTGCACCAGCCTTGTAGAAGCCCCCGAAATTCCTGCAACCGTTACAGGTATTATCGCCTGCTTTCAAAACTGCGGCAGTCTTACAAAAGCACCTTCGGCAATACCGGACACGGTTACGAATATGAACGAGTGCTTTCAGAACTGCGGCAGTCTTACAAAGGCACCTGCACTACCGGCAAACGTTACGAATATGCAGGGGAGCTTTCAGTCCTGCGGCAGCCTTATAGAAGCACCCGAAATTCCTGCAACTGCTCAGTTTATAAGCTACTGCTTTGAAGGCTGCGGTAAAATTAAGTCTGTTGTACTAAAATGTAATTACAGAGACGGTTCATTCTCCGATTTATTCCGAAACTGTGCTTCGCTCGAAGACGGCGGCATAAAAGTACCGGCGGGGCAGCTGCAAAACTACAAGGACCATGCCAATAAAATGAAAACAACGGAAAAAAAGTTCGGCGTACGCGTTGCCTACGCAGAGCTTAGTGCTTTCCTTGCAGGCACCAACTCTTCCGCCGCAGACGTAAACTACATCGAAGTAACCGGTCTTACCAAAGAGGACTTAGAAGAGCGCAACTACGATTCGTGCAAGCTCGGTGACAAACTGAAAGCCCATCCGACTAAAAAAGTCGCACTTGAGTTACCAAAGGAAGTAGAAGGTCTTAACGATATATCCTTTCGTGCCTGCACAAGCCTTGTGAGCGTGCGTAATATTCCTAAAAGCGTTACAAGGATGAAAAACTGCTTTAGCAACTGTACAAGCTTACAGTACGTTTCCGAGGTTCCTTCAGGCATTACGAATATGATACAATGCTTCTCAGGCTGTACAGCTCTAACGAAGGCTCCAACCATCCCTTCAGGCATTACGAATATGCAGGAATGCTTCTCCGGCTGTACAACTCTTACATCGGTTACGCTTAAGTGCAATTATGATCCCGTCAATGTTTCTTTAGAGAACACATTCCAAAACTGCACAGCCCTCGGCGAAAAGAGCATAAAAGTACCGCAAGCGTATTACGGCAACTACACTACAGCTGACGCACTTAATAAAATGAATGTTCCCGGCGCCGACGAAGCCGAACAAAGAAAAAAGTTTGAAGGAGTTTAATTCAATGGATAATGGATAATTTGTAATTAAGAATTCATAATTATGAATTACACATTACACATTAAAACGGCCGCTTTCACGTTGGAGGAAACTTCGGCATGGGGGCGGTTTTTTTGTAATTTTTCTCCATTTCCTTAGCCATTTTTACACCTATGACGTATATAGACAATATGGAGATGTAAACAATGAACGATACACAGACACTGACCCTCAGAAACGATTATCTTTTTAAGCTATTACTCGGATCGGAAGAAAATAAAGCTTGTTTGCAAGACTTCCTTGAATGCGTACTGGATATTCCTGCCGGTATGATTGAAGGTCTTGAATTGCTGGATAAGGAACTTGCCAAAGATGTGGTAACTGATAAAACCGGTATCTTGGACGTGAAGATTCGCTTAAACAATGGGACGACTATTGACATTGAAATCCAAAATTCGTGGTCTCTTGAGTTTATTCCTAGAACCCTATTTTATTGGGCAAAAATGTATAGCGAAGACTTTAAAGAAGGCGAACCATATACGAGTCTTACCAAGTGTATTACGATCAATCTGGTTTCGCAAGGATTCAAGTTAAATAATCAGATACACTCTGCTTATCGTATCTTAGAGCAGCAAAGTTATCAGCAGTTGACTGAGTTATTAGAAATCCATTTTTTAAATCTTTCGTTGGCAAGTCAATTCGTAATACAGAAAGGCTCTACCGAGAAACAGCAAAAACTGATAAACTGGTTACAGTTTATAAACACAGATGATAAGGAGGTAAGAACTATGCTAGCGATGACATCACCCATCTTGCAGATGCTGAATGAGAAAATAGACGTTCTCAGTTTAAGCCCCGAAGAACGAAAACTCTATGAATCACGGATGAAATTAAAAAGTGATATTGCAACTATTTCAGAGGTTCAATTTAATGCAGGGCGGCAAGAAGGTAAACTTGAAACAGCGCGGATTTTAAAGCAGCTTGGTGATTCCGTACAAAAAATAATGCAGGCAACCGGTCTTTCCCAAGCCGAGGTCGAAGCGCTGAACTAATGGATAATTACCAATTATACATTACCACTTACACATTAAAACTACCAATTACCAATTAAATCAACCGCTTTCACGTTGGAGAAAACAATGCAAGAGCTTGAATAAACTGCCCCCAACGGCTGAGGGTATCGGTAAAATTGAAGCAGAGGTGTTACCACTTATATTGTAGCAGTAAAATACGCAATGCTTCGCGGTTGGTAACACCGAATAGCTTGCACGCGGCCGCCATGTCTTTTTTGACAACAGAAACACTGACGTTATAGCGTTCCGCAAGAACTTCGTATGTTTTCCCCTCCTTTATTGAACCGATGATAAAGGCCTGCTGCCGCTCTGAAAGGTTATAACGTGAAAGTTTTAAAGAAGAACCCTTAGGCGGCAGTTCAATTTTTGCGGCAACAACCTCTGTCGGCAGGAGCAGATAGGATAACTTTTCTGAAAGTCTGTCATACACACAGGCAAAAAGGGCAAAATAGAAAAAACTCACTGCAATTTCAAATAAAAAGAGCTTTAAACCGAAAGACAGATACAACCCGCACACAATAATTATCCAATATATTCCAAGAATAATCAGTTTTCTCTTTCTGTTTAGGATAAAATCTCCATTAATAAAACAGAAAATAATACCTGTTATAAACAGCAGCGTACCGATGCCGATAAAACCGATGTGCGTGGTCATTCCTCCTTCAAGAAAAAAAAGAATATATGAAAGTTTTTTATAATGAGGATAAATGAACAATATAAGACAAAGCATCAAACAAAAACCGTTGACGGCAATCTCAAACCACTTTACCCGGGGAATAAACGAAACAAAAGGAATAACGGTTGTAATATTCATTATTAAAGCAACGCATAATGCAATGATTCCAAACCCGTACATAATGCGGTATGGATTAAAAAACTCCTTCATAGTAGGCGCTAGTATACCAGAGCATTTTTTTACCGTCTACCTAACACACTTTTCAAAACCGGCAACCAGACAGTTTCAAAGATACGATGAAAAGTCAAAAATTTCACACTATACAAGTTTCTCTTCTCTTTGCAACATCACAAAGGCGATGATAATAAAGAATTCGCATAGCAAAATCGATTTTTCCGCGTAGTGTTGGATGGTAACAAATCCAACCGAAACGCCGATACCGAAGCTTGCAATGATGAGGAGATACTTAAAAAAAGAGTGCAAATATTTGATGTCTTTTACAGCACGATACTTTGCAAGATTTATCATACTGCTTTTTAAGTTGCCGGTGATCATCGTGGTAGCGATCGGATTGCCGTCAACCTTATCAAAATTGGCAACTTGCAGCGCTGCAATAAAAGAAATAACGGAATTGATAATGTCATGCGGAAAATACGTGCCGATTAATCCGATTGCGGCAATAACCAATACTTCAAATACCAATACCGTAACCATTCGGGTGTAGTTTTTAACGTAATGCTTGCTTTTGAGAAATTCTGAAATAAAAATACCGAACGCAAACGTAACAATGGGTATGATATATTTAAGAAACTTATGGAGTTCCCCATTTGCAGCAGAGATAAACAGCAACACAAGATTACCGGTTTGCGCATTTGCAAACACCTTACCTTTTAATAGATAAGAGTAAGCGTCCAAAAAGCCTCCCAATAACGAGAGGCATACGCCGATTACGATATTGTCATGCAGTTTTTCTTCTTGTATTTGTACCGTATCCAACGTACTCTGGATCATCTCAACAGGCTTATTCCTTTATTGTAGACAAATCGGTAAAACTAAAACTTTTTGCATACCACTCGCCTTGCCATTCTTCTTTTTTAATCTTTTCATATACAGGATTAATTGTATAACGCAATTCATATTCTAAAATTTCGCCGGTTACCATATCTTCATAATAACAAACTTCTATATATATTTTTGAATTTTCAAAAACAAAATTTGAATATCCTTGATGGTGAAGCGCGTTTGGTTGTATATTTGTAAAAATATCCAAAATTTTTGCATTTACGGAATGATATTCCACCAGATTTCCTTGGAATCTGACCTTTTTTCCGTTATAGTCTATCTCCTGCCCTGTAGCAAATCGAGCAGTAACATTATGTGCAGAATATATCTTTGAGACCTTTCCAATTGCATTTATATAATCGTAATTAATCTTGTCTTCTTGTTTCTCCGGAATAATGGGAGATTCAGAGGTATTCTCATCCAAGAGATTTTCGTCTTCCGGATTTCCAAGCGGTTCTCCGAAATCGACGGCAATATTGTTATCAATATCTTTTGTAAATCCGGAATTAAAGGTAACGGATTTTGCATACCAAAACGATTCATTATATGTATCCAGAAAATTTCCAAAAAACACTCGTATTTCAAAACATAGAATTTTATTGCTTTTTACGTCCGTATATGATGAAAACTCGACGTATTTTTTTGTCGAATCATAGATAATATTTTCATAGCATTGATGCATCAGGGCATTATTATTTTTGAGATTTTCTACATAGTCAAGGATCTCCTGCTTTATGCTGGTGTATTCGACAAGATGTCCTTCAAATTTTACCGTATGCCCATAAAAATTTTTAATTACTTGCCCTGTCACAAATCTTCCTGTAGGAGATGCGGAATAGACTTTATTAACAGTACCAAGATAGTCCATCCCATCCTTACTTGTTACTGCGATAGACGGAGAGGTCTGCTGATCTTTCAATTTTCTTGTTAAATTTCCAAAACCATTAGAACAAGATACAAGCGAAATTACAAGTATGCAGCATATAGCTGTTGAGTTCACAAATTTCATAAAAACTCCTTTCTTTATTGGGAACATCTCGATTTTACTTTTGATCATATATTATTATGATAGGGCTAAACTTATCACCTGTCAACAGTTGTAGAAGCAGAGAAACCTTTCTGTAAGCCTTTTGAAATAGGCGAGGTAGATCCGAGGCGCGAGAAAAAATTAACCGCAGGCGTATCTTTGATACGTTGAGGATTAATTTTTTCGAAGCAACGAAGGAGATACCCGTATATTTCAACAGGAATTTCCTTTTGTATTGACTAAGATACGCCGATATTATAAAAGTAAGGTTTTAACAGAAGGAGCAGTGTAATGGCAGCTAAAATAGGTATAAAACTCGCGGATGGGACGTTTTTTCCCATTATGGACGACGATGCATCCGCCTCTGAAACGCTTGAATTAACTACGGTACGCGATAATCAACGAAGTGTGCAAATTAATTTATTCAAAAAAGAGGATGACGCTTCTGACCCTTTGTATATCGGTTCACTGATTGTTGAAGATATTCATGAAAAGGCCGCCGGAGAACCGACAATAGAATTACAATTGGTGCTTGACGAAGATAAGAATCTTTCTGCCGAGGCTGTTGATAAAGATTCCGGTTCGCATCAAACGCTGCGAGTGTCATTAGAAACATTTGCAGATCAAGCATTTGATGATGTCGATTTTGATTTAAGTGCGGAAACGGCTGATGCCGATATCGATCTTTCTACAGCTAACATAAATACTGATGACAATTCCGAACCCCATGATGAGTTTTCCGCCGCAGCTTTTTATACTGATGAAGACGGCGAAAAAGAACATGAACCGAAACGCGGAATGCCGGTTTGGCTTTTAATTTTACTTATTCTACTCGGTATTGCCGCATTGGTACTCGGTATTCTGTTGCTGACAAAAAAGAATCTTGCCGAAGATGACCACCCGATGGTCGTACAGCCTGAGGCAACGACAGTCATACCGTCGAAAAAACCGCCGATGCAAGAATCTGCCGCGCCCGCGCCTTCGCTACCTGCAGATAAATCGGTAACCGAACCGCCTGCTCCTCAACCGACAGGACCCGCTCCAATAGAACAACCGGTGCCGTCGCAGCCTGTTCAACAGGATGCCATGGCTCCTCAAGAACCTGCAAAACAAGAACCGCCCGTTCAGCAAACAGAGCCTGCGGCTTCCGTGTTGGCGCAGAAAACAATCCGCTATAAGCTCCGTTGGGGCGATACGCTCTGGGATTTATCCGAAACGTATTACCGCAATCCATGGCTGTATACAAAGATTGCAAAGCATAACAAACTCAAAAATCCTGATTTAATCATTTCGGGAACCTATATTGAAATTCCTCCGCAGTAAGATAGTATTCGGCAAGCAAGGGCGTTTCCCGCACTCTTGCTTGCCCCTTTTTCCGTTCCGGCTTTCCCTCTTTTCTCTATTCCTCTTTGTAACTTCCGTCGCGGCCTGTGCAGCCGATAAAGGCGCTGTTTTATTAAAAGATTTAAAAGCAGGAAACTACGCCTTTTTTCTAAAGGCTGATAACGCAGCTTACCGCAGCATCAAAATGATGGGACGAGGCAGCGCCTACTATGTCGGATTACACCTTAAACGAGCAGGATACGAACAAGCAGCCCGTTTCTACTTTGCGCTTGGGGAAAAGCACTATGAGGCGCCGCTGAACCGCCTCTGTCGCGAAGCATTATACGAAACAGGCTCCGCTGCCGAACGCTTAGAATCCGTACAAAAGCGTTTGCGGGAACTTGCCGGAACACCTGCTGCATTCGGGCAAGAAGATACGGCACGAGCTGAAAAAGAGCAGTTAGCGTTATTGGAAATTCGGCTCCTTTTGCAGACAGGCGCTTACGGCAGCATTACACAATCGCCGGAAACACTGTACCTTACTGCCCCGCTGACGGTGGAGCTTGTCGATGCCTTTCCTCAACTCGGTAAGGCGCTGCCGCCGTTTTTATATAAGCTCGCCGAAGCCCGTATAGCGGTTTTTGCAAAACGCTATACGGGAGCATGGAACTCCGTACAAGAAGCGTTCGGCATAGCGCATACGTTTGCAGGCATCTCCTCTCCCGCACTGCTTTCCGATATCGGTAAGGCGGGCGTTTACGGCGCCGAAAACAGCGCCGATGCCGCTGCATTTTTTGAAGATTTTGCAGCGCAGGTACGGAGCGCCGCCGCCGATGGGCAGCTGTCCGGTACGGATGAGCAGCGGTGCCTGTTTTACGCTTCCTTTTATGAAGCCCGTTGCCGCACGAAAATCGGCGGCGCTGCGCAACGTGAACAAGCCGTAAAACTTTTCTTACAGGCAGCTGAACTGGCCGATTCCGCTTCCGACTTTGATTCTGCAACGTGGTACTATTTGGATGCCATGCGAATGCTCGGCTTATCCCGTTACCTCAAAGCGCTGGCGGATACGGCAGCCCGCTGGAAAAACCCTGCATGGTACGCCGATTTGGTACAATCGTTACGGGCGCAGCTAACTGCGGCAAAGGACTGGAAAAACTTAGAAACGCTCCATACCGTATTGGCAAAAACAAAGTTGCCGGAGCAGCGGGCTGCCGTTGCTTACACGCTTGCCTGCGCCGGACAGCTCCCGCCGGACAGAACGGCACGGTTACTGCAAGAAGCAGCCGGTGAATCGCACGATGCGCTGTATTACCGTATTTTGGGAACGTACCGGCTTGGCGGCGCTCAGCTGTTGGAAGAGACGTTCCGCTTCCGTAGTGAACTCCTGTCCGGTGGGCGTACACAATCCAATACCTCGCAGGTACAATCCGGTGCCCAAGCGCAAGCCGATGAAGCAAACACTCAGTCCGACACGGGCAAAGCGCAAACAAGCACATTTTCTCCCCAAGAGGCGCGGACGTATATCGACGGCTTGCTTCATTTCGGTTTATACGATATGGTCTATCCCCGCATTGTTGCCGTGTATCCGTCGATTTCCGCTGAAGAGGCACTACAAATCGCCCGCACGTTGGCTAGTGAAGGCCGCTATGCCGATTCGATACGGGTGATCCGCTTCTCGTTAAAAAATCAGGAAGATGCGGCAACAAAGGAGCAGCTTGAGCTGTTGTATCCCCGTCCGTGGGGTGAACTTGTCTCGAAATACGCCGCAGAATATGGGCTGCCGGAATATCTGTTATATGCGTTAATAAGAAGCGAAAGCTTTTTTCAGCATCAGGTTGTATCAGGGGCAGGCGCGGTCGGTCTTACACAGCTGATGCCCGCTACGGCTGCGGATATCGCAAAGAAGTTAAAGGTTGCAGATTACAGCCTTACCGATCCCGAAATAAATATCAGATTCGGCGCCTATTATCTTGCGGAAATGATCCGCCGATCCGATAACCGTATTATGCCTGCCTGCTTTGCATACAATGCAGGAATATCGCGCGTTCGCGGATGGCAAAAAAAAGCGCAAGGCCTGCCGGAAGATCTCTTTTTGGAAAGTTTGGAATACGCCGAAACACGGGATTACGGGCGAAAACTACTGTCCGCCGCAACGGTGTACGGGACGCTCTATTATTCCGAAAAACCGGAGGATATTGTGCGGCTCTTTTTTAAGGAACTGTTATGACGATTATACAAGCAATTTTTCTCGGCGCCGTCCAAGGCGTTGCCGAATTTCTTCCCATTTCAAGCTCCGGTCATCTCGCCGTAGCCGAGTACTTTTTGGGACATACTGATGTTCCCATCATTTTCGATATTCTGCTGCATATCGCGACCCTCGGCGCAGTTTGTATCGTATTTTACAAACAGATATGGCGGCTTTTAACCGTACTCGGCCGGTTTATTATCAGGAAAAATACGATAGAAGACAGTGCAGACCTTAAACTAATCGGTGCACTGCTCATTTCTACTGTTGTTACCGGCGTTATCGGTATCGTTCTGAAAGATATTGTGCAGGCAAAAAACATGCTGTTTATCGCAGTCTGTTTTATTATTACCGGCATTGTGCTTTTGCTTTCGGCAAAACTGCACCCGAAAAAAAACGTTTCCGTGCCGTCCGTGATGCAAGCGGTGATTATCGGGGCGGCGCAGGGTATCGGCGTACTGCCGGGTATTTCCCGCTCCGGTTCCACCATCGCCGCGGCGCTCTTAACCGGCGTAGACCGCGAAAAAGCCGGCGAGTATTCGTTTCTTCTTTCTATTCCGGCTATTCTCGCCGCGTTTATCTTTGAGCTGAAATCAGCCGATACCATAAGTGCTTCAATCGGCATCGCAGCGCTGATTGCGGGGATGCTGACCTCTTTTATCGTAGGCTTTTTTTCATTGACCTTTTTACTCAAATTGATAAAAGGGGGAAAGCTCGGCTTATTCGCCTACTATTTGATTCCTGCGGGGATTATATTATTCGGTGCAGTCGGAATCTTTCAATTATAGAACAGCGGGTAAACGCATCAGACTGTTTGGTGTATATAACCCCGCAGAATAATGAGGCTGTTCCTCCAGAGTTTCACCGCTTCGCGGTTCAAATGGAGTCCCAGCCTCATTATTCTGCGATTTGTAGCTATTCTGCCTGATGCGTTTGCCCGCTTACCGAAAAAAAATGTGCAAAATTTTGAATAAAATTTCGCACAGAAGGGAGGGGAAATAATAGTGATGGGAAATAGAGATAGTCGATTTAGAGTTTTAGCGCTCATTTTGAGCGTGCTGTTCTTTTGTGCGGGTATTGTATTAACGCTTGGTATTTTTCTACCAATTACCGGATTCGCTTCGTCGAACTATGCGTTGTTTGCGATGGGGCAACGGGTCTTTTCCGTTTATGGATTCTCGTCTTTTTTAATTCCGCTCCTCTTTTTATATGGGGCGGTGTTGCTGCTTATCCCCGGCTGGTCGCGTGAATCCAAAGCGGTGCTGCTCGGTGTGCCGCTCTATTTTGTTACCGCAATCATCGGCGAACGGCTCATCACCGTTTTTGCTCCATCGGTTTCCATTCCGACCCTTCGGCAATTTGTAACTATTTCAATATTGATTTGCGCACTGTTGCTCGTTTGTTTTGAAATTTTCTTGATGTTGACACTCAGCGAAAAGCTCTCCGGTCGACACTTCTTTGTACGCAATATCTCTGAGAAAGAGCAGGTTCCTAAGAATGATGAAGCAAATGACAGCGATACCGGCGAAGAGCCTATCTTTCCAGCTCCGGCGGTAGAAGCAGCGGCGCCAGAGGTGGAGCAAGCGCCGGATTCGCCCGAAACGGAGCAAGCCTCAGCTGCTTCTACAGCATCTTCGGTTCCGCCGGAGAAAACGTCAGACGGAACATTGGAGAGCACCGCAACCGATAGCGTCGAAGTACCGGTTTTGCCCGCAAAAGCCCCGGACAAAGCCGCAATTCCGCCGGAAGAGGCGGAAGACGAATTATCAACTTCTCCGGTATCGATAGATATGACCGATACGGATACGGTATATAGAGTTCCCAATGTACCTGAAGAGGATACCATTATTGTCGTTCCGGTAGAGGAGCATCCCATTGAATCACCGGCAGCAGATACTATTGAGCCTACGGATACGAATATAGAAGAAATACCTTTGTTGGAAGAAGTTGAGGAAGATGTACAGCCCCTTCCGCTGTCAACTCCGTTATCGGCGGTTATGGATATGCAGGAAAAAGAGGCTGTCCGTCCGGTATTTGATCCCTCCGATCCCAACAACTTGTTTGCCAGCTTGGAGGAAATCACCGCTCCCGTTGAACGCCTTAAACAGACCGATCATTCCGAAACGCAGCTCAATCCACCGCTGCCGAAAGAAGACACAGCGCCTACACCGTCGGTTGAAAATGCACCGGCTATGACAGAAAGCTCCGAAGCCCCTACTCCGTTAAAAAATGAAACGGCTACAGCGGAAGAAGACGCAACGGCTGTTCCTCAAATGGATATTATTCCGGAAGAAACAACTCCGGAACATCAAACGATAGCAGCAGCGAGTCCTCAAGCAGAACCGGAGATACCGCTTGTCTTTGTAAACGGCGTGCCGCTGCCGAATGAGCGTTCGGACATACTCGATACCATGGAAGTTATCGATTCGGAAAAAACGGAAGCAGCAGATATACAGAATACTGCCGTAACGGATGCAGACATCAAAACTGCAGGGGTACAAGAAGCTACGGCCGCGGACATCGGTACCGAAACGCAGGAATCCGATAGTACCATCGATATGGCGAATGCACGGATTGGAGATGATGTTGCGGAAACCGATATCGGCGCCGAAGCGGATATCGCCATTGATAGCTTTGACGCGCAGGACGAAGAAACGGCTGACGACGGCGAAGCGGAACAGGAGACTGAGGAAGAACCGGAGCCGAATAGCGACGGCGGCGAATCGGAAGCGGATGAAGAATTAGACTCGAATGCCGATGAAGCATTTTTGAAAACCATCGAACAAACAGTACCGATCATACCAGCAAAACCGGCGCCTCCCCCGCCGCCGCGCAAAAAATATGCCATCCCGTTTGATCTTTTAACGAATTATCCCGACGGCGAATATTGGGTTGTGGACGATGCGACACGGCGGTCGGCGCTCATGCTGAAATCAACCTTTAACGAATTTAAAATCGACGTGTCCATTACCGGTATCCGTAAGGGGCCGGTTGTAACGATGTTTGAAATGCTGCCTTCACCGGGTATCAAGTTGTCCAAGATTACCAATCTACAGGATAATATCGCATTGCGTCTTGCAGCCTCCAGCGTCCGTATTGTCGCGCCGATTCCGGGCAAACATGCAGTCGGTATCGAAGTTCCCAACAAGAAGCGTTCGATTGTCAGCTTTCGGGAGCTGATAGAAACCGATTTGCCGGAAGCTGCAAAAATGGCCATCCCCGTTGCTCTCGGAAAAGACGTAACGGGAAATCCGCAAGTGCTTGACCTCGCACAAACTCCGCATCTACTTATCGCAGGCGCGACCGGTTCGGGTAAATCGGTTTGCGTTAATTCGATTATACTGTCGATTCTCTATAACCGCCGCCCTGACGAGGTAAAGCTGATTTTAGTCGACCCGAAAATCGTCGAACTCAAGCTCTATAACGACATAGCTCACCTTTTAACGCCTGTCATTACCGAACCGAAGCGGGCGTTCCAAGCGTTGCAATATGCGCTCTGCGAAATGGAACGGCGCTATGCCTTGCTCGATAATATGGGCGTGCGCGACATTAAAACCTTCAATGCGAAAATCAAATCGGAGCGGATTGCAACGGAAACCTTGCCTTATATTGTCATCATCATCGATGAGTTTGCAGACCTTATGGCGACGTCAGGTAAGGAACTTGAAGCCACGGTCGCACGCCTGTGCGCAATGAGCCGCGCAGTCGGTATTCATTTGGTGCTTGCAACGCAACGACCGTCTATCGACGTCATCACCGGTTTGATTAAGGCAAATATTCCGAGCAGAATTGCGTTCATGGTTGCGTCAAAAACCGATAGCCGAATCATCTTGGACGAGATGGGCGCGGAAAAACTGCTTGGAAAAGGCGATATGCTGTATGTAAGTGCGGCTCGTCCGTTCCCAACCCGTATGCAGGGAGCTTTTGTTTCCGAACAGGAAGTAGAACGTGTTGTCGCCTGCGTAAAGGAATACTGCGAACCAGAATATATCGATGAAGAAATCTTTGTTGATGATGATGACGAACCCTATGATAATGCCGTGTTCTCTGACGATAACGATCCGCTCTACGATCAGGCCTTGGAAATCGTTGCGTTTGCAGGAAAAGCCTCCGCCTCTTATGTACAGCGGAAACTGAAAATCGGATACAATCGCGCAGCTCGTCTTATCGAAGAGATGGAAGCCCGCGGTATTGTCGGCCCTGCAAACGGTTCAAAGCCCCGGGAAATCATCAGGCACGTGTAAAACTGTAACCCGATCGGCTTACTCTGTAAAGAAAAGATTTGTCATACCGCTAACGTGAGTTTTAGAGGCTCTCTATTGACAAATAACGCTTCTTGTATTACATACGTCATACAAGAAGTGTATATGACTTATTTGCGCCCGACCAGTATCATGGTTCGGGCGTGTTCATTATAGGGAGAGCGGTCAAAGTCGCCGTAGATTTCGACGGAAGTAAAACCGGCAGATAGCATCAGCTGCCGCAATTCGGTTGCGGCATAGAGGCGCTGTACAAAAGTGTGGTCGGCTTTGAGTCCGTCTTTTGTGTAGAGCTGCCAATGCGAGCGCAAGCCCTCCCATGCGCCTTCTACCGTAAAATCGGTGAGCACGGTATAGCCTGCCCGCTCGAACCATTCTCCGGCAGTAAAATCCCGCACGGCTATTTCCCGTCCCACCATTTCGAGAATGAAACAGCCGCCTTTTTTTAACGACTGCGCAATATTACTGATAATAAGCGCATCCTCTTCAATCGTTTTGCAGTAGCCGAAGCTTGTATATATATTGACTGCAATATCAAAGGCTGCGGGACGTACAAACTCCCGTAAATCCGCTTGCACCCATTCGATCGTTACATTTTCCGCAGCAGCAGCCTCCGCCGCCGCATCCAGAAACGGCTTGATAAGATCGACGCCGGTAACCTGCGCCCCGATGACGGCAAGTTCAACGGCAATACGGCCTAACCCGCACCCTGCATCAAAGATTTTTAACTCCTGCGGCGGCCGTCCTGTCCCTGCTAGTTTGAAAATTCCTTCGGCAACAGCGGGCGCTTCCTGCCAACGAGGAACATCAAACATGATAGGCGCATACTGTACCCAAAAAGCTTCATTTTCAAACCACTCGTTCATATTGCCTCTTTCATTTTTCCGGCTTAAGATTCAGTCCGTCGCTTCCGCTACTGCCGATTAATAGCTGTACTATTTTGCTCGGGATTCGTACCGGCTTGATCAGTATCCTTGTCGGTTTGATCGGTACCCGTGCCCGTTTGTAAGAATGCATCTAAACCGGCATTCCGATTAACGCTGCCGTCGGCAATCAGTTTTTGTTTCAACACATTAGCTCGATGATTTTCAGGATCAAGTTTCAATGCCCGATTCAACAGTGTGATTGCTTCCGGCATCCCATTACGCTCAGCGTATATCCGCGCAGCTTCGTAGAGCATCTTGCTTTTTGTGTGATTATCGGAAAGAAGCTCCACAGCGCGGGAGAAATACTTAATCGCCATATCAGGTTCATTGCGGGCATCATAGATATAGGCTTGATCAACCGTCGCAGGAATTTTATAGCGGGCATCATTTTCAACCTCGGCAAAATTTTTTAACGCCGCAGTCGAATATCCCTGCACTGCACGACGGATACCGTTGTAGAATACGTCTTCGTCATGATTATCAGCCTTATCGATTCCGAAAGAAGCGTTAAAGTCGCCCGAAGATGCAAAATACCACCGTGCGTACGCCTTGACCAACGGATTATGAGGATGGGCTTCCAGAATTTTCCACATTTCTCCGTTTCCCTGTGCATAGTTTTGCGGCTGCACATAGCGATATCGGAATTTTTCCAGCAGGAATCGTATATCCTCACTATCGGTCGCCATTGCTCCCTCAAGCACTTCTTCAGCAGAAAGGGTAAAAGCAGAAGACACGAATAAGTTTTTTTCCATCTCTAATGAGAAAAAATCCTTACTTTGCAGATATTCATCCAACGGATCTTTTTGATTATGAGCCGCCTTGATAGCGGAACAGGCACGGACATACTGTGCAACAGCCGGATAGTATCCCGGATTTTGCGAAATACAGTCAATCAATACTTCGGCTTTTTCTTCTTGGGTAGGAGCGGTCATCGCTAAGTTATAAAAAACTTCACTTGAAGAATCCGCATAACGGTCGATATACATTTGCCAAAAACCGCGCGCCTGCTCCATATCACCAAGTCCTGCACTTGCATCGGCAGCGAGCAAAAGATGACGGCGAGCATATTCAAAAATTTTAGGGTTGTTTTCGGGAAGCCCAACCATATCGCTATATGCAAGGGAATAAACCAAATCGTCCAGTACCGGCTGAAAATTCCCCATATCATAAGCCAAACACGACCAAAAATAGGGGGAACGAAGCGCTTCTTCTTTGCCAATCCGTGAACGCAGGGCTGCAGCCTGTGCAATGTCGCCTTGGTGGGCAAGCATTACGGCAGCATTCTCCAAAAAAATATGTTCGCCCGTAAGCCGAAACCCCTCTTGCCAAAAAGGAACCGGTGTCCGATACGTTTGTTTTGCCTTATCCACGTGGATAAGCGCCTCCGTTCCAATACCGGCATAAGGAGTACCTTGCAAAGTTTCAGCAGCAACAGCAGCATCTTCTATCCGGTCTTCCTGCATCAGTGTATGAGTAAGGGCAGCTTTAAGCATCGAATCATCAGGATATTTTTTCAAGCCGGCCTGAATGGATTGTAAGGCTTGAACAGGACTATGCAGGCGTAATTCCCGCTTTGCAATGCTTAAATATTGAATGGGGAGCTGTGCTTTTTTACGCAATGCGCGTAAGCTATTCAGCGCTTTTTGAGTGTTGCCTTCTTGAACAACACTGTCAATGGCATTCAGTCTTTGTTGGAAAAGCTCATTTTTATCTGTTTTTGAACATGCAGTAACAATAAGGCAGAGTAAAAGACTTCCTATAAGGAAGAGATTAGTTTTTGTCCTTTTCATAGGAGCAGTCTAAACATTCTCGTTTGACGCTGTCAAGTACTGCGTTTACAAACTTAAAGGAATCATCGGTACCATACGTGCGGGCGATTGTAACGGCTTCGTTAATTATGATTCTAGGATCGGTGTCTTGTTGGAAAAGAAGAGAATAGGTACCAAGCCGAAGAATTGCTTTGTCAACCAATTTAAGCCGATTAAAATCCCAGTTTTCTAAGTTCTTGGTGATGAGGGTATCGATTTCATTGATATGCTCAACAGTACCTAAAAAAAGGAGCTTTGAAAATAAAAAATCTTCGTCATGTACCTCTTTACCGGTACGTTCGACCCACGGAAAGGGCAATAAATCATCAGGTGGAAGAGAACCTGCGTCCCAAGCGAATAGCGCTTGAAATGCGAGAATTCTTCCGCGTCGTCTTCCGATCGCCATTTTTACCACGAAAGCGCTTTTTCAAGATCAGCACCGGTTTTAAATATGACAAAATTTTCCGGTTTATGAAGATCATTGGTTACCGAAACTAACGCATTGTTAAGCGCTTCATTTTGGCGCTGCATAATTACCATCTTTTTGATATATTCATAGAGACTGACATTTCCACCGGGTTCTACAACATCACTTAAACCGAGTATTTTCGCATCTTTTTTCTCTAAGACAACAAAACACTGGTAATTAGCGCCTGTTTCGGTTATCGGAGACACTTCTCCTACTTTCATGTTAAAAATCTTGAGAAGCTCGTCCATCGGAATACCGAGTTGTTCTGCAGCCAATGCGGTTTTACTGACAAAAATCTCTCCTGCCTGATAACCTGAATTCTTTGCTTGCGATTTTTTACGGATATCGGCAGTAGCCTTTGGGTTTGCTGTCAGCTTTTTTTGAACATCTTTTATCATTTTCTCTGCAGAGTTTGCTTTGTCACCTTTCGGCGCTACCACAAGGAAAAGCTGTACCGTATCGGGCTGCACAAAGGATTGCTTGTTTACTTCATAATATGAGCGGATTTGATCGTCGCTCGGACTGGGAATCGATTGCAGCTCTTTTTGTTTTTTCTGCATCACATACGCTTGCGCCGTCAGCTGAGTTCGCAAAAAACTTTTAAACTCCGCAAGAGTCATGCCGTTTTGTGCCTTCATATATTCGTCAAGCGACATATTCGTTTTTTCTTTAATCAGTTTTGCAAAATCCGCTTCGGATACCTGCTGCCCCAATTGATTGGATACGTATTCGGTAAAGTAATTATTTACTTCCGAATCCGTAATTTTTATCCCGTCTTTTTCAGCAGCCTGAACAATTAAACGCTCATTGATAAGGCCGTCCAGCGTTTGCTGCCGCTCTTCTAAGGTCATTTTCCGACCGATTTCTTTTTCCAAGGCAGAAACACGAGTTTTGAGCTGACCAAGCGTAATCGGTGCCCGTCCGGTAAGTTTTACTTCTGCAATAGGCTGCAAATTGGTTTGCGCAAAGACGCCGCTTATAGATAAACTTAATACAATAAACAATGTGATTACAGTTTTTTTCATCATATCCTCTTCAGATTTTGATATTTATAAACAAGCAAACAACCGATAAGTTACTTACAGACCTTGTACATCCTATTTTATAAGTACCGCACGAATACGTCTGATTCCCGCCGATGACGATTGTTCTTTTTGGATTACGAACTTGCCCAATACACCGGTGTGTTCTACGTGCGGACCGCCGCATACTTCTTTGGAGAAGTTGCCAATGGAATACACTTTGACGGTATCTTCGTATTTTTCACCGAAGAGCGCCATCGCACCGGATCTTTTTGCTTCCTCAAGCGACATTATTTCCATAGTAACCGGTAAATCCGCTTGAATCTGCTCGTTGACAATACGCTCAACCTCAGCTTTTTCCTCAGCTGTCATCGGCTGTGGATGGGAAAAGTCGAAGCGGAGCCGTTCTGCCGTAATATTAGAACCTTTTTGTTCAACATGATCGCCGAGTACCATTCGCAGCGCCTTATGCAAAAGATGCGTTGCCGTATGGTACGCCGTCGTTTGCTCGGAGTGATCCGCTAGACCGCCTTTAAAAATTTGTTCGCTGCCTGCACGGGAGAGCGCTTGATGCTTTTTAAAGGCTTCTTCAAACTCCGCTTTGTCAACGGTTAACCCCGATTCCCGCGCGAGTTCTTCAGTAAGCTCAATGGGGAACCCGTAAGTATCGTAGAGTTTAAAGGCAAGCCGCCCCGGAATAACCTTTTTAGGATTCTTCAACAGATTCGGCTTCATCTTTTCGTATTCCGCTTCGCCTTTTTTGAGGGTTTCGAGGAAGCGCTTTTCTTCCGCCTCAAGCTCGGCAGTGATAAGCGCTTCTTTCTCTTTTAATTCGGGATAGGCGCCCTTGTATTGCTCGATGACAACCTTTGCCGGAATTGCGAGAAACGTTCCTTCGATACCGAGTTTTCTGCCGTGGCGGACAGCCCGTCTGATAATACGGCGGAGAACATACCCTGCTCCGATATTGGACGGCAGCACGGCTTTCGGGTCGCCCAAGATAACGGTAGCAGCACGGATATGATCACAGATAATACGAACTGATACATCTTTTTCAGCATCGCTTCCATACCGATAGCCGGTTATCTTTTCGACCGCGGCAATAAGCGGGGTAAAGATCTCCGTTTCGTAGACTGATTTTTTCCCTTGCAGCATAGCAACGGTACGCTCAATCCCCATGCCGGTATCGACACAGTGCCGCTCCAGCGTGTGATACGAACCGTCTTGTTCTTTGCGGTACTGCATAAAGACGTCGTTCCATATTTCGACGTATTTACCGCAGCTGCAGCCCGGCCGGCATCCGGCGCTGCACGCCGGTTTTCCCGTGTCGATGAACATTTCGGTGTCGGGACCGCAAGGACCTGTTTCTCCTGCAGGCCCCCACCAGTTGTCCTCGCGGGGTAAAAAGTGAATCCTTTCTTTAGGAATCCCATGCTTTTCCCAAATCTCCGCCGATTCGGTGTCGCGCGGAACTTTATCATCCCCTGCAAAGACCGTTACCGAAAGGAGATCGACTGGAATGTTAAGGTATTGAGGGCTTGTTAAAAATTCAAAGCTGTACCCGATTGCTTCCTTTTTAAAGTAGTCGCCGAGCGACCAATTCCCCAACATCTCAAAAAAGGTGAGGTGAGAAGCGTCGCCTACCGCGTCGATGTCTCCGGTGCGGATACACTTTTGGTAGTCCGTTAAACGGGTACCCGCAGGGTGCGGTTCTCCCATCAGGTAGGGAACAAGGGGGTGCATACCTGCGGTGGTAAATAATACGGTGGGATCGTTTTCGGGAATAACCGACTTACCGGAAATTTCCACATGGCCTTTACTCTTAAAAAATGCAATATACTTGGAACGAAGTTCGTCTGCTGTAATGTGTTTATTCATATCTTACCATAGTAAGAAAAGCTGTCGAACCTGTCAACTGTACTTTTGAAAATAGACGACGCATCTGCGCCTTGTATCCGGTACCACTATTTTCAAAAGCGCTGGCTATGCAGAACGGACACGGATGTCCGGGGTTTTACACAGCAGCGAAAAAAGACGGCGGCAGTTCCGGTGCACAATTTCGCATAAGTGTTCTATCGAACACTGCCGATATTCGCTTGCCGCCTGATAGGTATACGGAATATTTAACGGGGTGTTTACCTCCCGTCTAACCGGTTGAGGGGCGAGGTACGGAGCATCCGTCTCCAATAGTAGTTTATCGTCGGGAACCATGCGTACCAGTTCCGCTATTGCGGAAGAGGTTTCGGCATTGTCAGTGTATGTGATGGTGCCCGGAAATGAAAGATACCAGCCCCGTTCCAAAAAAGCTTCGGCTTCCTTCTTCCCATAAGAGAAACAGTGAATGACACCGCGGTGCCAGCCTACTTCGTCGATACAACGGAGCGTCGGTTCAAAGCCGTCGCGTGAATGAATAATCACAGCCAATCCGTACCGTTTGGCAAGGGCAAGCTGTTCTTTAAAAAGCTGTTCTTCGCCTGCAAGATCGCCGGTTCCCGTACCGGTAGATCCGGCATGGTTCCAATGCCGATCGATGCCGCATTCTCCGACTGCCGTATACAGCTGCCCGCTTTTTAAAATGGCTTGAACATCTGCTTCAAGCTTTTGCATCGATTCAGCCCTATGTTCAATAGCGACACGTCCCGGCCACAGTCCTGCAGAAAAATGAATAAAATCGGGTATACTGCTATTTTTATCCCATATATCTGCAACGGTATTATACCGCGGCGTAAAATCTCCGGCATCAGTTCCTATATCCATTATAAAAGGATAGCCTTCTTCCTGCATCTCTTTCAGTATAAGTGGAAAGTGCGCCGCTTTTTGAGAAATATGACGTAAATGGCAATGAGAGTCTGTAAACAATCTTGACCGCCTCTATAATTTCCGGTATAGTATATCATCTTTGCCGGAGTGGTGGAATTGGTAGACACCAGGGACTTAAAATCCCTTGACTGGTAACGGTCGTACGAGTTCAAGTCTCGTCTCCGGCAGGTTCTTTCATCTTATGCCTTATCTATGCACAATGTTTCTATAATATCCCGTATCATAGAGTTTCAGAATCAGTAGATAGTATCTCCATCGATCTCCTAAAAACATCTTTCCCCTTTTGCACTTAATTTTTTTTCTTGTTTTCCGATATTGTCTGTATGAAGCTATGGGAGGATCTTATGAGAAAATACCATGTACTGTCAGCTCTGGTGGGGGTATTGTTGTTATTGCCCCTTGGAGCGGAAGAATTACTCACAGCAGAAACTTATGCATCTTATTACGGAGAAGCTTTTAACGGCCGACCGACGTCAAGCGGCGAAATTTTCGATATGAATGCCTATACGGCAGCCCATAAAACACTGCCGTTCGGAACTTTTCTTGAAGTAACCAATCTTGAAAACGGGAAAAAAGTGGTGGTACGCGTAAACGACCGCGGCCCATTCGTCCCAAACCGTGAGATAGATTTATCAAAAGCTGCTGCTAAATCATTGGGAATGATTAGCCGCGGTATCACACGGGTTTCGATTAAACGGGTTGATTCACTTGATCATGCAGCCTTGATGGCAACAACTGATGTTTATAGCGACACACCGGCGGCTCCCGCACAAAAAGAAACACCTTTTGCATCCGAAACACAACCTGAAGCAGTGCCTGTTCAGAATGATGCAGTTCCCGATACACCAGCTAAAGGTTCCGGCACAGCAGTAGAAGCCCAAACGACGCCGTCTACAGTACCACAAGCCCAAGCAGTACAGCCTAATACAACGCAAGGACAACCGGTATCTGTAGATCAACAAACAGCAAAGCCTGAAACGGTCAAAGGTGTTGCAAACCGTTCAGCTTCTGCACAACCGGAACAAACTCCGGCGCCTGTTTATTTACCGGGAACTTCCGGTGTGTTGTGGCGAATTCAGCTGGGCGCTTTTGCACGGGAAGAAAATGCACTGAGACTTGTTGTCCAGCTGAGAAAAGCAGGGTTCGACCCTGCATACGAGCGTACTGAAAAATCGGTACGGGTTGTTCTTCCGGGTATACAACCTGACGATCTTGAAAAAGTAAAAGAAGCACTGGCGAATCATTCCTTCACCGACTACGTAATCAGACAGGAAAGCTGGTAAGCCGATTTTTTTATCAAAGTAAACGTATCAGACAAATCGACAACTCCGAGACGCAAGGTGCAGGGGTTGTCGATCGTTATATGCTATGGTGATCGTGTCGAGGAAGATAACCGATGTAATTGGTGTTTTGACATTTTCGTTATCAAACCCGCATCCTACCGAAACGACAGGGAAATCTTCAATGCTATCGGGGATGACAATATCGCCGCCTTTTCCAACGTACTTTAAAATAACTACTCCCGTACCGTCTCCGTTTAAGTCGTACTCAAAATCCGAAGAGAGAGAGACGCTCTGCGCCAATACCGGTATCACGCCGATCCCGCTGAGCAAAATAATGGATAGTAATGCGATAGAAAAAAGTTTTTTATTCATTTTGTATACCCTTATAAAATATATTGTTTAGAACCTTCATTCGCACTATTTATTGATTAATATCCATAAGCGAACCAGTTGACGAACTTCCCATTGTTTTGGATTCTACCCCACACACACAATAGTCCTCTTCCTTTCTTTATACCGATTTGATAAATTTCTTTATTAACGGTGTTGTATTCACCAAGCGCTGACCAAATCAACCACCATTCTCTCTCGGATAGTTTTTCAACACGCCAGATAGTAACTCCCTTCTCACGGAAGTTCTGACTTGTCATATTGTACGCGCCCTCAGATTGTAGTATCTCCCACGCACCATTCGCATCATTACATAGATAGGCTATTGCTGCTTCCCCCCGTCCATCCTTTTTCATAATTATAATAATATTTAAATACAAATACTCCTTGCCCATACGTCGTTCCGATGAACAGCGCCAAACACATACATACGATAATCTTTTTCATAAGTTTTCCTCTCTGATTTTTTCGAAGTGTATTGCATCTTCGATTTTTATAGTATGTTCCATATTGCAGAGTTAAAATTACTTCCACGACCGAGGGGCGTGTAGTAGATAGAACCAATAGGAAAAATTTGTATCCGTTGAAAATTCACAGACACAAATATATTGATATCCATCAATGAGATCTTCCATACGAGAAATACCAATCGTATATACATCACCTTTGGTGGTCTCAAAGACATTTAAAGCACGTTTAACCCATTCCATTTGTTCCCGGGATGGTTTATCATCAGTCAAACGACCTTGAGATTTTAACTTTTTAAAAACAGCATCACGATTATTTTGTCCATCATAAATAGCAAGTATGGTGTAATCACCTACCTTAAATATTTCTAGATTATTCGCAAACATAGCTGAAAAAATAACTAAAAATATAAGGCTTAAAAACGTTCTCTTTTTCATTTTTCAATCTCCTTTTTTTTGATCGAATATAAAATTACAAAAATCCCGATAGGAAAAAGCATTTCCCATCGGGATACGTGGTGATACATGATGTTTGCGGTAAGCAAACCCGATAGTTCAGCCCTGCTGTAAATGGCAGGGCTATAGACAGCGAAAATCAAGCGTTTATTTTTTAGCCGCTTGTTTTTTCTCACCAAGTCTAAACGAGGGACATACTTTTACATTGAAGATATTAGCCCTTCCTACACCGGAAGTTGAATAAAGCGTCGGAATTTCGTTAATCGAAATACCAATACCGACTAAATTCGTAAAAAAGTATTCAAATCCTATATGGAAAGCCAAGCCTATTGTCATGGCTGTGTGTACGGTTTTCGTTTTTACCTTTTTATCCGCAACTTTAACTTCCGTTTCCACTTCATAGCCAAAGGTGCCTACGGCAGGACCACCTGCCAAACGGAGGTATGCTTTGTCCTTTGCGAATTTAAACGTATAGCCCGGCATTATCCGTGAATTCCATACCAAGCCCTTATTCACGCTCAGACCTACAGAGGTACTATCAACCTTACGTAGAAGACTTTTCTCCTGTTGAACCGGAATAATAACTGAGTCCCGCCCCCGGCAGCATCACAAATTCTGCAAACGCATGTGCAGAAACCAACGCAAGACAGAGAAACATAATAGCAATTTTCTTCATCTTAAAAACTCCTTTTTGGTGTTAAGAACACCTTAAAAATAATAACCGGCAAGAAAGTGTTAATTTCTTGCCGTAAAAGCCTTTATTCTTACCATAAAGGGATTTTATATTTATGCTTTTTTGAATTTATAGGTAAGCCACTCTGTCCACATTTCAAAGGTACCGTTTTCAACCTTGTATTTAAATTCTCGGTTGAGATAAGTCGCTAATGTGAACCCTGTAAACTGTATTGTATCACCGCTTACCGTATAGGTACCGTTGTCTGGTACGGTTCGCCTTGCTGTGGTGAATGTAGCTTTCACATGCCCGCTTTTAAGCCGTAAAGTCATTGTAGCAGCTGTAGTCTCTGACTTCCAGGTAATCCCCTCGATACTTGATGCAGTATTTCCGCCTCCGGCCCCCCCCCAAAAAAAAAGTCAAGAGAAAAATTCAAGGTTTCAAAATTTATTGACAATTACGTACATACACTATATATTGATGAGAGGCTGTAGGCCATGTTAAAAGGTGAACTTGTTAAGTTTGGCAGATTCGAGTGGTGGTCTGAAAAAGAAAATGCGAACATCAGGAACCATAGGGATGCAAATAACAATGGGATTCCGTTTCGGGATATTTTGCCTATTTTTGACGACCCTTATTTTTATGAAATATACGACATAAAACATTCCGACGCCGGACAAGATAGATATAACGGTTTTGGGTATGTGGAAAAATCCGGTTTAAGCATTGTGCAAGTTGTGTACACGGAGACCGGTCGAATCCATATTATCTCAGCTCGTCCTGCAACAGCGCAGGAAAGGAAAATGTATTATGACAGACTTAGACGAATATATCACCAAATGTGAGGCTTGTGCAGTTCCCGACAGTCAAATTAACACAACAGATATTCCGGAATTAACTGAAGAAGATTTTGCGCGGGGACACTTTAAGTATTGGAAACCGCTTAAAAAGTCGGTAACATTCCGTATCGATTTTGATAACTTATCGTGGCTGCAAAGTAAGGGTGCAAAAGGGTATCAAAAACGAATGAACGAGGTAATACGCTGGGCACGGCAAAACGGGTGTCCGTTAGTGTGAGCTTCAACTATCTCGCCCGATAGCACCTAAATCTCCTACCTTACCGCAACTCTAAACAGTCGCGCAGCAAAACGGTTGACGCAGGCAGCTGCCTCCTGTTTATCGGCAACGGGAGCGGGATGTTCATAGCGGAAATAGATACTGCCGTCTTGACCGATAAGGCTGAGCCGGATGCTGCTTTCGGTACATACTGCCGTGATGGAAAACGGCGCGTGTTTGGAAACCGCAAATAACGATTTGTTTAAAGCGGCGGCGATGCGTTTCTCGGTTCGTTTGCTGAGCCGTTCGTCTGCACCGGTACAGGTCAGCGTAACCGGCAGCCGTATCCAATGTTCGGGAAAGCAGGAGGGATTGCTTTGCAGCAGCTCTTGATAGAGCGCGGTTTTCAGTTCGGTGTTTCTCGTGCAGAGTATCAGCGCCGCGGCAGCTTGTTCCCGCAGTTCTTTCTCCCATACGGGGTCGAGGGCATCCAGCGCTTCCCGCAGCAGTTGTTCATCGCGGAGCAGGATACCTTTTTCGGCAATGTATGACGGACGCGCCTGCGGAATAACCGAGGTTTCCAGCACCTCCGCACGGCGTAAATACCGCCGCGCCTTAAACGGTACCGATTGAAATGCCCGATAATAGAAGCTGTTTTTATACAACCCGTGCGTATTGCCGTCCGTATCCGCTATCGTGTACTCCTTTGCCAATTTCAAATTATGTATACTAAAAGCCGCGCGATAATATCGAATCAAAGCGGAATACTTTGTAAGATTTTTAGACCGGACAAAAAAATCCTTGGCGCTTTCAGGTAGCCGCATCTTTTCCGCCGCATATTTTTTTTCATATAACGTCTGATACAGGCCGTACAACTCAGTATAAAACTGCGCGGTACTCATCCCGAAGTTCGCAATCCACGAATAGTCGGTAACCCGCTCGATTTGTGTAATATAGCGTTCCGCTTGCTCCCAATGCCCCATCCGCAGATAGATTTTTGCAAGATTGATCAGCGGCAGCGGCGTATAATTATCTTTTGTCGATTGCGCATAATAGGCAATCGCACGGTCAAAATTATTTTTCCGCTCTTCAAGCTCTCCGAGAATCAAATATCCTGATGAGCGTGAAAAATAGTCGGAGGCATTGCGGGCGTCTTCTTCAGCTTGATCAAAATGATAAAATTCGGTTTCCAATATCGCCTTGTTGTAGGAATACACCGAGGCCGAGTACAGCGAATCGTTTTGCAGCGCGAGTTCAATGCCTTTCCGATAATAGAGCGCCGCATTCCGATAGTCGAAAAGTTCGCCGTACAGATTTCCAAGCGCGTTCGCAATACAGCCGTCGTCGCCGTAGCTGCTGCGGGCATCGAGCATCGCTTTAATCCCTTCATCGGTTCGGTGCGTTTTAAAACAAAGCCATCCGTACGTTGACCATCCGAAAATATCGGTAGGATTATATGAAAGATATTCATGCAGGAGACCGCGCGCCTCCTCTGCTTTATTCAACGCCGCTGCTGCGCTCGCTGCGCCGTACAGGAGTTTGATGTTATACCGATTGATACGCAGGCCTTCGGTAAAGCGGCGGTATGCCGGTTCGTACAGTCCGTTGCTAAAATACATATCGCCGAGCTTGAGTTGGAAGAGTTCATTTGTCGGGTATCGCGCGATACCTTCTTCGAGCAGCGCAGCAGCAGTATCCCAGTTTTCAGCTTGCACCGCCGCGTCCGCTTTTTGCAGCAGCTCATCAGCGTTCGATGTGCTTGATGCAGGGAAGAGGTACAATGGTAATAGAAACAAAACCAGCACGAGGAGCAGCCCGTTCCGTGATGCATGGTCGTTATGATGTTTATCGGTGGGGCGGTATTTTCGGTATTGTGCTTTCATTTGCCGTCCCTCTGCTTGTGATTGGCTTCTCTGTTTTTTCTCTGCTTTTTCTCCGAGCGGTAGAGTTGCTTTGCAATCGCAACATCTTCGTCGGTACAGGAGGGGGCAAACTTTGCTTTTTGAGTGAGTGCATAAAAAGCCTCGCTCGGATGCTTATGCAGCCGTTTCAGCGTGAGAATGATTTTCCGGTTATTTCGTGAACACCTGATAATTAGATACGGATAGGCGCGGAAGGCGCCGTACAAGAGAATCACAACGAGCACAGCAATACAGAGCAGTATTCCGCGGTGCATTTTGAAAAACTGCGAAACACGTTGAGCAACGGTTTGGGCTTCTGCGGCCGAAAGCGTTCCGCCGTGCCTGATACGGAGCGCCGAGCGGTTTAATAGGATTTCGTCAAGGAGCTGCGTAAATTGATCGCCACCTGCCTGAAAAGAAAAATCGAGCGATTCACCATCCGCAAGCTGTTCAGTGGTCGGGTCTATATCCACCCAGCCGAGATAGGGGAAAAAGACTTCTACCCACGCATGAGCCATATTCGCCCGCACCGGATAATAATTGAGGATGCCCGATTCAGGCTGTAGAAAAAAACCGGCGGCAAGCCGCGCAGGAATGCCGAGGCTGCGGAGCATGAGGCAGTACGCAAAGGCGAAGTACGAGCAATAGCCTTTTTTCGATTCGGTTACAAAATACCGGAGCTGATCGCCATCGGGAGCCTGCCCGGGACGAAGCGAATATCGATACTCGCCCTCGCGGAAATAGTCGAGCAAGGCGTAGACCTTATCATAGTAGAGCGCAAAGGGAGCGGTAACCGATTCCGCGATAGGAAAGAGCAGCGCCTTTGTGCCGGAATCTACGGACGTATAAAAACGCAAGGCTTCCGCCGACAGCCCCTCTGCCGGATTTCCCGACGGAGGCTCCGCCGTAATAAGGTCGAGCGGCACACCGTGCAGCACCTCGCTTTTCGCCTTGTAAGCGCCTTTAAAACTCACCGTGTCCCAAACCGTATACGGCGTTACCGACAGCGGATAATCGAGCGCGACAAGGGAGTCGGGATCGAGGTTGACGGTAAATATTTCTTGACTGACCCGCTCGCGGCACAGGAAAGACTGATGCGGAAGTTCCGCCGGTTGCCCAGTGATCCGCAGCGGCTGCTCCGGTTCGCCGGGCGCCGACTTTTCGTAAAAACCTTTTTGCGGACTCCAGCCGGACAGGTACATACGGCGGAACAAGTGTGAATCATATTCCTGATCAACATGCACCACCATCACCAGATTGGTGTTCATTTTTACCTCATCCTGCAATTGCAAAAACTGAGAAAAATCGAACTCGAAAAGCTTTTGTTCGAGCAGTCCGCCGTTATTACCGACAGAGCCTTTATTAAATGTCTTGATGAGGAGCGCGAGCAAAACCGCCGTTAAGCCGATAAAGATGAATGCAAACGCTGCGAACCGTCTGCGTTTTAAAAACGGAATACAGAGCAAGGCTGTTTGAAGCAGCATGAAAACACCGACAAATCCCGCCGCAAAGATCGGATGGGAAAAGGCTGTCAGACGATAATGCTGCTGCGGAAAAAACAGCAGGGAGAACACGAGAATAGCAACAAGCGGTTCATAGCGCCGCCACCGTTCGGTAGAAATGAACAGCGCTGTTGAGGTAACGCTGATGAAGGCGGTGAGCGCAAGTAAGCCGAATATCAGCTTGATGCGCAAAAAGAGAGTATCCGCAATAAGCTGCGGTATCAACGCGAGCAAGCCGAGGACACATGCAGGGATAAGCAGCGCGGCGGAAAAGCCGATAATCCCCGCCGCTTCCGCACGAATTCTCTTTCTATGCAGAAAGTGAATTACCGCCGTGCAGCAAAGCCCCCATACCGGCAGCGCCGCTGCGGGCAGAATACCGGCAAGATAGCGGTACGGTACCGAAAGAAGCAGCAGGAGTGAACAGATACGGAGCACGGCGGCAGGTTTAGAGTAGTTCTGCATGGCAATTTCCTGCGGTAAAGATACGGAGTTCCCGTTCGGCAGCTTCCTGCACCTTTCGATAAAAAGCATCCTGCCGTGCGGAAGCGGCGGAGGAATACAGCAGGCGGTGTATGTACGTCTTGCTTAAAGTACGATGCCGTAGCCCATCGGCCTGCATAAAGTCTTCCGATACCGGCGGCGCGGCAAGGCAAAAAAACGTTTCGACGCCGCTCCGGTTGTAAGCGGTGATTTTCCGGTAAGCGGCAGTATTTTGGGAAGCAGCGATGTATTCTCCGCCGCCGGTTATACCTTCTGTACGCGACGGGCGAAACGACACACCGGTTGCATTTCGAGGGACGCCTCCGGTTGGCATATAGCAGTATAATAGTCCCCCGCCGTCCGGTGCTGCCTTAAAGACCGCAGCTGCATCGGGAAGCGCTTCCGGTGAAGCACGGAGCGCCGGTATGGCAAGCAGATTTTGTATCTGTGCAGCAGCGACGGCTCCTTCCTCGGTTATCTCGTACCGCTGTAAGGATTGCCGGGAATAATCATATAATAGAAGAGAACATTGGATACCGACATTGAGCAGCTCTATAATCACGCCGGAAAGATGGCCGATAAAGGCGTCAAAAATGGAGGCAACCCAAGCCCGTTCCTGTTTTTTCACGCACACCGGCTCTTCTATATATATCGTTAAGCGTTTAACCGGCGGCGGTTCAAAAGCACCAAGTTTTATGGAAAGCGTATTGGTGTGTGCATAGAGCTTCCAGTGAATTTTCCGCGGATCGTCGCCGGGAAAATACGGACGGGATTCATAGAGTTCATGCGTGCGCTCTTGTGAGGGCAAATCGTTTACGGCGCGGGAACGGAGGTCGGGAAATACCGCTTTTTGCGGCGGAATCACCGACTGTACTACAATGTAGGGCACGGACAGGCAAGGCGGCTGCGTATATGCCGCGGCAAAAAAACCGGCAAAGTCCCGAATATTGAGATACTGACGTTTATAAAAGTACCGTCCGCGGGTTAGGTTTTCAGGATGATATTTTGTTTGTATTCCCTGCAAGGGGATGGAAAGATGTGCGGCCGTTTCTGCGGTAGGTTCAGGCGATAGTGAAAACTCAATGGTATAAAAGGCTGCGGTTCCGGGAACACAGTGCGGAAAAGCCTTTGCAGATTCGGACTGTGCCGTTTTTGAACGCGCGGGAGTAACCGTAAAGCCGCTGCTCTCAGGGGCAAGGTCAGGTTCTTCCGATTTCCAACACAGGGCGGTAACCGCTACAGCAGCGGCAGCGAAACCGGTATAGAGCGTGAGTAACCCGCCGCATACTGCGCTCAAAAGCTCTCCGCGGAGTAAGCCGCTTATTAAAAGTAGCGTGCCCATTGCGGTGTATACTGCGCCGTGCCTCGTCATCCGTATCCGCATCATGCCTTATTGTGCCTCAGCCGGTTTTGTCCAATCCGTTTGTTTGTCGGCAGTGCGGATAACCGCTTCGGTAATACCGCTAATGAGTTCCGAAGCCGAGCCGTCGCCGGTTTTTATCAAACACCGGTGCGCAAGGACGAGGGAGCTAAGCGTGCGGATATCTCCGTCCTCAACCCAATTGCGTCCGTTGACAAGCGCAAAGGTGCGGGCGAGGTGCAGCAAATGCAAACCGGCGCGGGGAGATGTGCCGAGCTTAAACGCAGGATGGGCACGGGTCTCTTTTCCGATTCGAGCGATTATCTTTTCGAGTACGGGATGCACAAATACCTGCCGCTGTTCTTCCCGCGAGGCCGCGATATCCTGTATGGAAACAACCGGCGTAACCGGCTCCGGTTCTGCAGCGGGAAGGTGCGTTTGTTCATGCAGCAATTCGGTTTCCGCTTCTTCATCGGGGTAGCCAATCGACAGGCATATACTGAACCGGTCAAGCTGAGCAGCGGGGAGCGGATAGGTACCTAAGCTTTCCACAGGATTTTGCGTAGCCGCCGTAAAAAAGTAAGGGCTTAACGGACGGGTTACCGTACCGGCGGTTACCTGCCGCTCAGCCATCGCTTCCAGCAAGGCGGACTGTACCTTCGGCGGGGTGCGGTTCAGCTCATCAGCAAGCAGGATGTCTGCGAATACCGGGCCTTCCATAAATTCAAAGGTATTCAGCCCTGCATTAAAGACTTCCACACCGGTGATGTCGTAGGGCAAAAGGTCGGGGGTGCATTGGATACGCCTGAACCGCGCCGACTGCCCGTCTTTTTCGATGAGTGCTGCAAATGTTTTTACCAGTGTGGTTTTTCCGACGCCCGGCACATCCTCTAAAAGAACATGCCCGCCGGTTAGATATGCGGTAATAAAAAGACGGAGAACATCCCTCTTCCCTTTAATCGCTTTTTCCAGTGCGGAAAGAAGCCGTTCCGCCGTTTTTTCGGTATTCATAGCGGGGATTATAGCATAGTATGCGGAACGCCTCAACTTTATAAAAAGAGGTACTGTCCTATCCTATTAGTGGTGATGTTCCCCATGATGATTGCATTGAGCGTTCGGATTATCCTGTAATGTGCCTGCTAAAAATGCTGCAACAGCTTCATCCGGAGAGCCGGTAAGGCCGGCAAGCTGATGAATTCCGGCGTTGTTCAGCGCATCAATCGCACCCTGTCCGCGGTTTCCTAAGATGAGCGTTTCAACTCCAAGGCTTTTAAGATAGGTTGCCAAATCGTGATGACCGAAACCGCCGTTATCGATTACTTCAGTTTTCGTTACTTTTCCGGCTTCAATTGTATAAACCTTAAAATGCTCTGTTTTTCCAAAATGCTGAAAAATTGAATTCGTTAAAATATCATAAGTCGCTGCGATTTTCATATTTTGAATTATATCATAATTATTAAGAGCTGTCTAAAGGTTCCTTAAAATGCAACAGTCGGACAAAATATCAATTTTGGAGACTGTTGCATTTGTGCGCGGTAGCGCACATATAATCCGCAAGTTTGCACAAAGCAAACTTGACGTGTTTTTCAGCCGCGCTATTTTAGCGGATGAAAATAAACGTTGGTATTACGGCTCAATATAATCTAAATCTAAGAGCGGCACTTATTACAAATTATTCATTAGCCACTTTCCAGTCTTTTATCGTTCTCGTCTTTTCATCAAAGGAACTTCCAATGAGCACTATTTTCTTCCCACTCGCCATGTACTTTGCGGCATAGTCTTTCTCTTTTATTTGCGCGATTGCATCTTCCGCCGTGCCGTTACCGGAGAGTTTAAACTCGAAGAGGTAAACAGTATCAGCTGTTTTGAGTACGCAATCAGCGCGCCCTGTTGCGCAATGCACCTCTGTCTGTACAAACTGCCCCATCAGAGCAAAGATGAGGTACACCGCTGTTTGATAGTTTTGTTCCCGCAGCTTGCTCACAAATGTACGTCCTTGTACATTTGTGAGCTGCAAGTTTGCATGGCAAACTTGTTTCTGCATGGAACCACCGCCATCCATGGCGGTTCTGATTGTGAGGTTTTCTTCTCTAAAATCATCATACGGAATACCGGCGATAATCGACTGCATCCGCTCCATAAAACTATTCACATCACCCTTGCGGATGTCTTGTACAAACCGTCCAACCCATACCCCTGTTTGGCCGAACGGTACATCAGAATATGCAGGTAAAAGGTTATGCAAAAAGCCATACCGAACCTCATCATTCGGAAAGCCCAGCCGGTAGAGCCTCAGATCTTTTATATATTCCTTGATAGTGAGGTAGCCTGCCTGAAATAAAATCGGTAACGTATCTTGAGCAATAGCCCGATACGTTTGTAGCCCATCTTCATCCAGCTCAACATTTCCATCGAGGTCGGGAATAAAGTAGTGCGCCTCTTTTAAGAAGTTGACCAAAAACGTCGGCGTTCCCGTACTGAACCAGTAGCTTTTGATTTCTTTATCATCAAAGGCATTGAGAATACTATAAGGATTATACATTCCTTCCCCTGCCGGATGGAAGAGATAGCCGTCATACCATTGCTTTAAGGCAGCAAGCGTCTGCGGATAGTTAAGATTTTGCTTTTCTGCAAGCGCTTGTATTTCGTGTTGAAAATTTGCTTCCAGCTCTTTTTGACTAATGCCGCAAATACCTGCATACGTTTCATGTATGCTAATATCTTTCAAATTATTCAAATCACTGAAAATACTGATCTTGCTGAACTTTGTAACGCCGGTGAGAAAAGCAAAGCGGATATATTCATCGCAGGTTTTTATGACAGAGTAAAAAGCTTTAAGCGCATTACGGTATTGTTCATTCAGCGCTTCATTACCCCCCATCGTTTGCAACAGGGGCTTATCGTATTCGTCTACAAGGATTACTACCTGCTTGCCGGTTTGCTTAAAAAGAGCTGCGATAAGCAATCTAAACCGATCTTCCGGTGCTTCTGCTGTTTTTGGTATAGCGTACAGGGCTTCCCATTCGTTCAGATGGAGATTGAGAATATCTACAAGTGCCTGCTCATTTATATAATTTTTTGTATTAAAATCCAGATAGAGTACCGGATATTCCAGCCACGCAGCTCGGTTTTCTTGTACCGCTTGCTCCTCTTCGGCTTTTTCAAGATATAAACCCTTGAACAGCTCTTTCTGTCCAAGGAAATATGCTGCTAATGTTGAAAGGAAAAGGCTCTTACCAAACCGGCGCGGACGGCTGAGAAAATAAACACGACCGCCTTGTACTAATCGGAAAAGATAGTCAGTTTTATCTACATAGAGATAATGATCAGTCCGTAATACCTTAAAACTCTGTACGCCGATCGGCAGTTTGCGTGTAATGTTCATAATGATAGTATAGCAGGGTTCAATACTTTCTGCAATTTAACCGCGTCAAAATCGGCTATTCGTTTGCCAAATAAGAGGAACCCAGTTGTTTTTTTAAGCAGGTAAAAACTACGAAAAGAGAGAGTGCGACGGTGGGGAAGATGAGGAACATCATAGGATGTAAAGAGGCGGTGGTTTTACATACCCATTACTCCGCACAAATCAAAAATATGCTACAATCGTGTTATAATATGTCAACTCTTTCTCATTCTGACGCTAATAGTTATGATGGAGCATCTTCTATCAATATTCTTAAATTTTTTGTAGGTGCCCAAAGTGAGGTTTTCAATGAAAAAGATTATATTTGTAGATATTCCTATGAAAAAAATGAATGACACTACAGATACCCAATGTTATGCAGGAACAGGAAATGCCGATTGCCGCTATACCGGTAAGGTGGTGTTTCCTATCAATGCCGTGCTTGCGGAAAAATTGCAGAAAGGAGATCAGGTAAAAGCGGTACTCCTCACAACCATTACAGGCAAAGATCATTCAACAGAAAATGCCGAACTTTTTCAGCAGGAACTGAATTCGATTAATGCTGCTATCGGTGCGCATATTGAATATGAGCAGCTTGCGACGGATTTTGTTGAATCAAAAGCAAACCATGAAGCTAGGCTCCGTAAAATGCTGCCGCTTATGGAAGAAGGTGCTGAACTCTATGCAGATATTACATTCGGACAAAAAACAATACCCATGGTTTTAATGAGTGCCTTTCATTTTGCGGAAAAGTTTTTTGATGCGGATGTAAAAAAAATCATATACGGCAAAGTTGAGTTTATCAAACATGCCGACGGAATAGCCTATCCTGAAAATCCTGAACTGTATGATGTTACGCCGCTCTATTATTTAAATAATCTCATGGGGGCAATGGAAGCTCCAAACGGAACGGAAGCATTAAAAGCCTTGGATGCCTTTTTTGCACTGTAAATAAAATGAGCGGAGAGAATGATGGACAAAAAGCAGCAGAAAGCAAAGATTATCAGGATTGCAACGGAACTGTTTCCGTTTGTTCAACAGAAGAATATCGCCTGCGCGGAGTTTCGCACCTTGCGGGCTAAGCTGGCAGATGCCGTATGGCGTTGGGCTTTACAGACATTCAATCCGGAAAAAATTGAAAATGCCGCGATTGAAATAATGGAATGTGTAAACCGCAGTGTGCTCAGCTATGAAGGAACTGCTGAACACTATATTAACTATCTTGCACACTCTTTAAAACAAGAAATAAACCGCGCAAATATAAAATTGCATACTTTTCACTCTGAAATCATTCCGCTGCCGGAGAACAAACGGCGAAAATGGAATCGGCTGTGCGCCGCTGCTGCACACTATGGGAAAGATATAGAACGAGCTGAAACACAAGCATGGCTTGCAAAACAAACCGGTTATCCGGCGAATGAAATAGCCGAGCTGATACAATGGCAGTTACAGACCGCTGTACAATCAGAACATATCGATTTTGAAAACGGCAATGGATATTCTCTGTTTGATTCTGCGGCACTATGCATCCAAAACGGTTACAAAACAGCAGATACCTTTTTAATAGAACAAGACCATATTAAGCACTGCCTCCGGCTCATTAATGCAGCATTTGCCGCATCGCAAGACCGCACAAAGCCGTATCTTTCCGCATTGCTGACCCATCGGGTGTTATGCGAACTAGATGCGGCAAAAGTAGACAGTACCGTAATAGCTGTAGTCTTGCGCAATGCACACTTTTCAGATACGGAACACGGCCGCACGCTCATCCGGCTGTTTTTTGAAGCGAAAAGCTTCCCCACGCAAGAAGATATTGCCGCACAGTTCGGCAAAGATAAAACCGATGCAAGTAGAACGATAAGCAGTTTTATTAAAAAACTGCAAAAAGTCTGTCAACCGGCAGAATAAATGACTATAGTAACCATAGGAGGCTGGAAACACAATGAGTTATACAAAAGACGAAGTAATAGCAAAAATTATTGCCGTACTCAAAGACTTTGATGGTAAAAGGAATCCGTCTGTAATTATGCAAAAATTAGGCTGGACTAAAGACACCGTCAATGATATGTGCGGTTTATTCAATGTCAGTAAATTCAGTGAAATTTTATCTCAGATACCGCAGATAAAAATGGAGAAAACCGAACATGGCACCACGTATGTACAGTTGGTTCCGGATACCGAACACACACAATTAAATGCCAAACAGGAGGAATCACAGATGGCAGAAACAATAAAACATCACGATAGGATATCAGCGCTTAAAAATACGCTCAGCGAAGGTCTATACGAAAAAGATGAAGCGCTGCGCCTTGCACTTTTAGCAGCAATTGCAGGGGAAAGTATTTTCTTTTTGGGTGCTCCCGGGTGTGCCAAGAGTATGCTTGCACGGCGTATTGCCAAGGCATTTAAAACAGACGGCGATGGAAGCGTTCAATATTTTGAAACACTCTTAAATCAATTTTCTACGCCGGAAGATGTGTTCGGTAATATTTCTCTGAAAGGCTTGAACGGCGAAAGTGAAAGCGGCAAAGAGGAATATCGCCGCCTTACGGAAAACATGCTGCCGGAAGCGGATATTGCCTTTCTCGATGAAATTTGGAAGGCAAGCCCTGCCATTCTCAACACACTCCTTACCATCATAAACGAGCGGAAATTTCATAACGGCAGTACAGTACAAGACGTGCCTCTAAAAGCATTACTAGCCGCATCAAACGAATTGCCGGCAAAAGACCGCGGTCTTGAAGCCTTGTACGACCGGTTCATTATTCGTTTACCTATCGGCTTTATTCAAAACGAAGATTCCTTTTTTGATATGGTAGAAGGTACATCTTCGGACTTTGAGCTTTCCGATGAGATTAAAAAATTACAGATTTCCAACGAGGACTTAGAGAGCTGGAAAACACAGATCGACGCAGTGCAGCTTTCAGAAGAAGCGCGTGCGGTTATTTCCGCAATCCGTAAAGAACTGACGGCGCAGAATGAGACATTGAGCGAAGAAGAAAAAGCTGCCGGTGAATCATTTGCAATCGGCGACCGCCGCTGGAAAAAAATAGTGCGCATCTTAAAGACATCCGCATTTTTGAACGACCGTACAGAAGTAGATTTAATGGACTGTCAGCTGATTGAATACTGCATCTGGGGTACCGAAAAACAGCAGAAAAAAGTACGCCAAATTGTAGAGACGTGTATTCAACAAAACGGACTGGATTGCGATACTGCGATAGATGACATTAACGACGAGATTGAAGCGTTTACAGCAAAAGTTGAGAAAGATTGGTTTGACATGGTAAAAACTGCGGCAAAACCTGTTTCTTACAAAATGAAAGATGATACGAATGCTTATAAACTATTAAAACCGACAGCGGTATATTTTGCTGATCAGACAGTTAAACCTTATTACATTTCTATTGACGATTTTAAATGGCAAAATTACAACGATCGAAAAGGAATGTTGTTTGATTCGAAGGGCGAGAAACTGGGGCCCAATTATAACTTTTCTTTTAGTGAATGTAGTATTGTTAATGATACGGTAACTTGGACTGATTGGTGGAGAAATTACAATGGACATTCAGACAAAACTCATTCAATGCAAATCGAAATGACTCCTGCCAAAACATATCTACAGCAAAAAGAATATTCCGATATAGCGCAGGAAACGTTACAAAAGAATTTTGATAAAGCATATTACAAGCCGATTGTAGATGAAATCCATACTGAAATTAAGGCACTGAAAGACAAAAAAGAAGCGGATGCGATACCGTTCAAGGCAAATTTATTTGCAAATCAATCCTATAATAAAAGTCTTACTGCAAAACTGGATGAGGCAATCCGGCAATTTGAAGATGCGGAAATCACACTTGCTAAACAGCATAACAGGTATTTCAACGCAACACTCAATACGGATTTTTCAGAAGGAGATGTCATTCTCAAAGACGGAACCGCTTTTTCTTCGGAAGAAATTGAAAGTATGACAGAGGAACAGAAAAAGAATGTGATTGCAGTTGTGTGCATTGCTAACGATAAAACCTTTGCCCTTGGTATAAGTGAAAAGAAATTGACATGGAATGCACTCAAAGAATATGCCCTTCATTACGGCGATGCCTTACCGAAAGACTATACAACAAATTGGATAGTTCCCGATAAAGCTCAACTGTATGCGATATGGGAAAATAGAGATAAACTAAATACGTCCTTCGAAGCCCTTGGTATTGAGGAGGCGATGCTTACTCCGCAAGAATACTGGTCGGCATCCGAAAACGGAGAAGCGGCAGCCTTCTATCAACTTTTTGATGAGAACGGTTTGCAAGACCATACAACCAAAGATCATGTATACGCAGTCCGCACTATCCGTGAATGGAGCAAAATATAGTGGGTGATATGAATACATCCCGTGAAGCCCTTACCGCATTGCAGCAAAAGTATTCCGGCGGCATGCCCGATATCTACCGGCTTTCCGATGAACAGAAAGCATGGCTTGAGCTGAAAATACAGACGCTTGCAGAAGGGCTTCAGCCGCCGCAGCCGGTTATGGAATTGCATAAAATCCGCAACCGGCTTGCGCATGCAACGGAAGATATTCCCGATAAGGAATTGCAAAAGATAGTTTCATTTGTATTTGACAATATGGAAGAGATTAGAACTTTAATAGAAACAGGATGCACTGATGACGAGAAAAGATAGAAACTCAAGGAAATATAGCAGGAAAGCATTGCGCCCTATTGAAGAAATGAGTGAAAAATACCCTTCCGGTATTTCCGATGTTACAGCAATCAATGAAGAAGCGCGTGCATGGCTGCAAATAAAAATGCAGCAGCTACGGGAATGTTTAACAAAAGTATGGTTTTCTTCAAAACCTTATTGGTGGGAACCGCTCCGTCTAACACGGAATAGAACCGCACACCAAACGGAAGATTTAAGCGATAATGCATTTTCCAACCTGTGTAGTACACTATTTTCCAACATCGGTAACATAAAACAAAATTTAAACGCAAACATTCAACGCTATAAGCAGCAATCGAAGAAAAAGCGAAAGTTTGAAAAAAATGCTGCCCCTGAATCTGCATTTGGTTCAACTCTGGAACGGAAGCAGTTGGTTGATGCGATCGAAGATGCCATACAGCCTGTTGAGCCGGAGGACATCCCCATTGCTTTTCCGCAGAATACGTTTGCACAGCTTGCACAGCATACACTTTCCGAAATTCTAAATACGCAAGACGTACAAGAGTATATGCAAAGTCATGAAGGGCTTTCCGAAAATATTCAGACCGACCTTTTGGAATGGCTGCAAAAAGCACACGGCACATTGGAAAAAGAAAATCCGTTTTTCGATGAAGCAATCTTTGTTACACAGCAGAAAAAGCAGGCTGCAGAAGAAATTGCAGCCGATCTTTCTGCGGAAAAGTCAAAAATACAGTATCACTATAAACGTCTTCCGTCAGTTAGCGATTCAAAACGTGAAACTATTCAGGAAAGTACGCTGGACTTTGATTTTTACCGCAAAGCATTTGCCGAGCAAAAACACATCACCGATAGTGCAGCAGACGATACCGCGAAAACAGTTCCGACAGAGGAAGCACAAACGTCTTCAGGAGCAAGTATACGGGTAGACGATATGCAAGCAGAAAACACTCCCGGAAAAAATGAGCAAGTAAATACTACCCATGCAGAAACCGTAATACAGAAAACGAAAAATAATGAAAAAAATACGCTTCAATGGGAATCGCCGGAAAAACTTGAAGCGCTGCGCAGAAACTTTATTGCCGATATGGAAAAAAATCTCATAGAACGCAAAACAAAGTGGGAGCAGGAACGGATCGATGCTATGCGTAAGCAGTTTTTGGAAGAGCTGTATAAAAAAATACAAAACTTTATGCGGCTTGAAAAACTACTTACGCCGTTCACTAAAAATTTTGGAAGGCTCTGGGATTTATCGAAGCATCCCTTTGAAACAAGCGGGTTTGAAATTCTTGATACCTTTGCCAAACTTCTGGAACAAGATGAATCGCTGCAAGAACTCGCTGACCTTCTCGGCAGGCAAAGCCGCACACAAGCGGTGTTTGAAAAAGAGCTGCGGGATAAAATCGTCATAACAACAGAGTGGCATCCGCAACCTGCATACCGCGGAGAGATAAACGGACTCAAGTATTCAAACGATATTGCAGCGGTTCTTCCCTGTGAACTTGCTATGTTGAAAAATCCTGCGGCAAAAAAACTCTTTCAGCTGAAATTTGCGCAAAAACAACTCCTGTCATTTGAGTATCAAAATGAGCAAGAGGAATTAAAAGAAAGTATCGAGCAAGAAGAGGTAACGATGGAAAAGCAAGAACCCAAGGGGCCGATTATCATCTGCGTTGACACAAGCGGCTCTATGCACGGCACTCCGGAGAATATTGCAAAAACAATAGCATTTGCACTGGCAAAGATTGCCGTAGAACAGGAACGGCTTTGCTATATCATCTCGTTTTCCACGGATATTGAAACACTGGAAGTAAAACCGAATGAGGATATGGAATTGACAAATGCAGACGGAGGCAACTACCTGCAAAAACTGGTACGTTTTTTGCGTATGTCATTTAATGGCGGAACCGATGCGGAACCCGCGCTGTGGAAAGCGCTCACCATGCTTGCAGGCAGCGATACTGCAACCGGATATAAAAATGCCGATGTGCTGATGATTTCGGATTTTGTAATGGCAAATCTTTCAGATGATCTTGTTACGGCTATCGAACAGGAAAAAGAAAAGAACACCGGCTTTTACAGCCTTGTTATCGGAGCAAGCGGCAACAAAAATACCATCGCCTGTTTTAATCACAACTGGCTGTACGACACCAATGATACCCGCGCGTCCCGGCATCTTGTTGAGCAGCTGCATGAACTGAAAACACGGGAATAACAAGCCCCTTGTCACACCGACAACATGAACACTATATCTATGCAGCACGACACAGACAAGCCCATATCTATATCTATATCTATGCAGTGCCGCGGTTTTTCGGTATGATAGCGGGATGGTCGAGTTATTAGCACCGGCGGGGAATCCCGAAGCATTGGAAGCAGCGATTGCGGAAGGGGCGGACGCCGTTTATTTAGGTTTAAAGAGTTTTAATGCCCGTATGCGGTCTTCAAACTTTGCATGGAATCAGTTTGAGGCAACGGTTGATGTACTGCATAAGCGGAATAAAAAAATATATGTTACCGTCAATACGGTTGTAACCGAGAACGAGATGGAGCGGCTCTACCGGTTCTTGGCATATCTCAACAATGTCGGCCCGGACGGCATTATCGTGCAGGATCTCGGGCTGATTCAAATGGCGCACAAACACTTTCCGAATCTCAAGCTCCACGCTTCTACGCAGCTCAATATTGCGAGTGCAAAAGCAGCCAATGCGATGAGCCGCTGGGGGGTGTCGCGGACGGTGCTTGCCCGGGAACTGAGTTTAGAAGAAATCCGAGCGGTACATGCAAACACCTCCTGCGAGCTCGAGGTGTTTGTGCACGGGGCGCTCTGTGTCAGCGAATCGGGACTCTGCCTGTTTTCAAGCTACCTCGGCGGAAAGTCGGCAAACCGCGGGATGTGTACCCAAGCGTGCCGCCGCCTCTACACGGCGCATGAGCCGGAGGGCGACCGGGAAGGCTATTTCTTCTCCCCCGCAGACTTACAGCTCATCGAGTATATCCCCGATTTGATACAGGCAGGCGTTGCCTCATTTAAAATAGAAGGAAGAATGAAAAGCGCCGAGTATGTCGGCACGGTGGTATCCGCCTATCGGTATGTCATCGACAACTGGGAAGCCGATAAAAAGGCGGCGGTCGAAACGGGAAAGCGTATCCTAGCGAACGACTTTGCACGGAAAAAGACCGGCTACCGCTTTAAAAGCGCCCGCGCGGAAGAAGTACTCAACCCCGATCAGGCAGGCGGCACCGGCATCTACCTCGGCATTATCGACGGCATTAAAAAAGGCGCCGTGGAGGAAGTCCCGTTCAAAGACGGTACGCGAGCGGTACACTATGTACAGCTGAAAGACGGGCACTATACGCCGGAGAAAGGCGATTCGGTGCGCATTCATAAGAAGGACGACAGCGGACGCGAAAGCTGGAAAATTCAGGATATAATGGAAAGCAAATCCGGCACATGGCTGCAGCTGCCTGCGGATTCCGGCAAAGGAGACAGCGTATATCTCTTGCAGACCAAGGCGATGACCAAACGCTACCCTCGTTTACTGCCTGCCTCGCTCGAAAAATACCGCAAACAGCCGAATGACGAAGCGCTGCCGATGCTGACGCTCGAAGCAGGCTTCCCTACCATCGGCGATACAAGCAAGTCCGCGCCCTCAAAATCCGCATCCGCACCATCTGCCGGAGCGGCGCTGCCCGCAAGATCAGCGGCTGCAGCGACCGCACCATCCGTCAAAAAAAGTCTTGCGAAAAAGCCTGCAGATATCTTCCCCGAAGGGCTCTACGTTCAGGTTTCTTCCATTGCGGATTTGCATACTATCCTTGCGGATAAACCGGTACGAGTTATTATCAATTTGAATGAGGACACCTATCCGGCGCTAGCTGGACAACAATCCAATCCGCAGCAGCAAAATCAGCAACAGACAAAACCGCTGCCGTTCTCCAAACGGGAAATCTTTATTTCGCTTGATCCCTTTGTGCCGCAGGAACAGGAACCGATCCTTGCAGAACAGCTTGAACAGCTAACCGCACAGGGGTATACGCAATTTATCGTGAATAATCCGGCGCATATTTCCATGCTCCGCAATAAAAAGAACTTTTTGGTCGCGGGGCCGTACCTTTACACCTTTAACTGCTGGGCGGTTTCGTGGCTGCAGGAGAACGGCATCTGCGCCTATATCCCCCCTGCCGAAAGCTCTCAGGCGAATATCGAAACGGTGTTTGCGCCGGAGCTGCGCCCGCAGGTACTGCTGCCACTTTTTTCGTATTCCGTGCTGTTCAGGATGCGCTTTACGCTGCCGAAAAACTACAACTTCCTCTATTTTTCCGACAAGCAGGGCGAGGCGTTCAGAGCTTTTTCTACACCGTCCGCCTCTTTTGTGCTATCCGACAAGCCGTTCTCGATTGTAGACCGCTACCACGCCTTACAGCATCATCAGTTCTCACGCTTTTTGCTGGATTTTTCGCATACGAGCGTTGAACGCCGCGCTTATCGGTTTATTTTACAGTCGCTGCGGAGCGGTACCCCCCTCCCCGACTCGGTGCGCTTTAACTGGAAGGAAGGCTTTTACGATCCGCAGCGGGTGGAAGAGCTCAAACAGCTGGGACAAAAATCGGCGGCAGAGCGCGGCACCAAACGTTCCGGCGGACGAACAAAACCGCCTAAAGGACGTTCACAGAACCGCCGGGATCCCCGAATAACAAGCGGACGGCAGCAGGGCAACAGAAAGCGATAAAATACGTACTTGTTTATACGGTTCTATGGTCATTTTTTAACCGCAGAGATCGCAAAGAATGCAAAGTTTAAAAGGGGTTAACCGCATAGATAATTATTGAGGATTTTGTTCACTGATTATGCCATCAGCTAGCGTTGTATAATATTCAAGATAAGCATCTATCCCCATAAAATATTGTGCCACTTTATTGGTTTCAGCCTTAATTGTAGCTATATTAAAATTCTGCACTTGAGAAAATGATTTTTCGTGCTTCCGGTTAGTTGGATATCTAAAGGTCTGACCGACCAGATCAATAGCATGAAATTCAAGTATTATTTTTTTTATTTCATCGTCAAAATGTCCTTCTGAAATGCATGTTAAAACAGCTATTAATCGTCCTACTAATATTTCTAAACTATGAATCGATTCCAATTCCTTTTTCGGTTTAGTATATTTTTGTAGTTCATATCCAATAATTTCTGTTTTTTCATAAAACGATTCTGCATAAATAATCAATTGCTTTAATGTTAGTTCAATAAAATGCCGGTACATAAAACAAATTGGATAAAATAAACCATCTCGTTTGTCTTTATCGCTCTCCAATGCATCCTTAACTAAAATATCACCCGCACTCCAATACGCAACAGCATATGAATAATCGCGAATGAAAGAAGCTCCTACTGTCGCATTAACAGTTCTAAGGAATTCCGGTGATTGAGCGAATATGTTCTTCATTTTTACCTCTACAACCATGAACCATATTTATTGTTATTGGTTAGCAACCGATAATTCATTTTTTATTACCGGCTTTAGTGACAAATAATCGTATTCCATCGATGAGAACAATTCATTTTGACAATAAGCTAATTTTTTTTTCACAATTTTTATTGCTTCGTTTGATTTATCAATTCCAATCCACTGGCGCCCCAATTCTTGAGCCGCTATCAATGTAGTACCTGACCCGCAAAAGAAATCCAATACGATACTATCCGGATTGGAAGATGCTTGAATCAATAATTTAAGCAATGCAAGATTTTTTTCTGTCGGATATACGGGATACTGATAATCTTTGAAATCCAAAATATCCTGTATTTTTTTCCCCTTTTGTTCATCTGCATAAATAATTTTGCGCGGTACTCCATTTGCCGACCATTCAATTAAACCTTGTTTGTCTAATTCTTCTAGTTCTTTTGGATCGGAACGCCAATGCCGTCCTGCAGGTGGTTTTATTCCATTAAATTCACCACCGGTTACTCCACTTTTTGTTTCTCCGGGGGCATGAAGCGGAATTGTTGTATACAAGCGTCCATTTTTATCTACTTTTTTATATAATCTTTTTATATCGTCTTCTGAAAACGGTTCACAAGGTTCGTGCCAGATAGCATTTTTTGATTTTGTATAAAATAAGATTAAATCTTTAACGTTTCCATAAGCTCGTCTTGTAAAATTTTTGGGATTGCATTTTATGCGCGTAATATCATTTTTAAAATTTTCAATACCGAAAATTTCATCTAAAATAATTTTAACATAATGCCCAATTTTATAATCGATATGCAGATAAAAAGAACCTTTTTCAGAAAGTAATTCATAGGCCAGTATCAGTCGTTCACGTAAAAATTCTATAAAGGATTCTCCGATCAATATATCTTGATAGGCAATTTTATCCTTTTTACTTGAACTAATTGTACTTACTCTTTCATCCCCTATAGTAAAAGTACTATTTGTTGCGAATGGTGGATCGATATAGATAAAATCAATTTTTCCTTTTAAAGAATATTCATGCAATAATGACTGCATTGATGAAAAATTATCGCCTTCAATTAATAAGTTCCTTTTGCTATTCCATTTTTTCGAGAACGAATATGGATTAGATATATTTAAAATCTCACTCCTATTTTTCTTTCCCGGATAAAATAATTCCATATTACTAACCCTATATTGAATATAAAAAATCTCTTAGTAATAAAGCACTTAGTATATTTTCATTAGAATATGTTTCTGTAATATCGGTATACATCTTATTATTGCCTTTTATATATAATACTCCGTCAAGTATTGCTATTTTTATAGCATTAACATTCGGTGTCATAATCGTAGAAATGGCATCTGCAAATTGTGCGTTTTGATGTCCTCCGAAATCCGTTAAAAATTTTGCTTCGCCGATAACATATTTACCGTTGAAACGGGCTACAAAATCAAGCCCTTTATTTCTCTCATAACCTAAATATTTTTTTGCCCACAACTGCATTTCGGCATCACTAGCATTTAAAATTGCATTTTCTGTAGTATTCATAAATTCATTTAAACCGACAGGCACTATTCCTAGGGCTTTTGAATTTACCCAACGTTTAAATAATGGACCAATCTGTCTGTTTGTTTCTTTAGGTTCGGAACATTTTTCAAATATTTTATCCAATCCCATCTCATATAAACGGCCGCATAATCTATTTATCGTTTCAGGATTCCGTTCTATCGCATTATGATCTCTTTTTAAAAAAGCAACATAAGAATCTTTTATCGGAAATAAGTCCAGATACAATAAATGAGTTACCAATGAAATATTATCCATTGCATTGAAAGCATCTGTGACGGCCTCCCAACGATTTTCATCTATATCGCGGATTCCATCTGGAATTGTAGGATATACTCGAAATAAATGATCGAGATAATTTCTTTGGTTTGCGTATTCAATACTTAACTGTGTCCAATGATTCACGACCGGTTCCTCGCTATCGGCTATACTGACGGGGGTGCTTCTATTTTGAAGGCTGCGAAGCGAATCTAACCTCAGTTTTTAGAAATGCCCTACCATCTGTTTAGCTTCCATACTATACCTCAATATCTGGTTTTCTACAATAATCGAAAGGCCGATCCGGCGTATGACACCTTCGCTCGAAAAATACCGCAGAGCTCGTCAAGATCGCAAAGAATACAACAACAAATGACTGAACGGCACCATTGCCCTATTATCCTCTGCGTACTTTGTGATCTCTGAGAATAATTTTCCTACCTTCTACCATTCCGAAGCGACGAATAGCCCCGTCTCTTCATCCCGATGCTGCACGATAATCGATGCATCGGGGGCATTGCGCTCGGCGATCCCCTGCTGTATCAGCGGGTAGAGCTGTTCGTGCGGCTTTTGATTGCGATACAGGATAAGCAGCAGCGCCTCATCCTTAAACGCATCCATCATCCAAAAGTCGCCGTCACTGTCGCCTGCAACAAGGATAGGCGCTTTCCCGCCATGCCGCGGAGCAATCAACGTCCGTATTGCCTCAGCCTTTCCTTTCCGCCACGTCTGCGGAATGGAGTAATCACGCTCATCGGTAAAAACACTGTCGGCATTCCGAAGCCGCCGCCTACCGAACACTTGTTCGGACTGGAGGCAATAGCCATACGCGGGATTACAGGCAAACACCCGCACGCCGTCCTCCTGCGAGGCGGAGCAAATATAGGGCGTAATGCCATACTCTTCAAAGCGGCGGAACAGCTCCCGTATTTCCGGCTGTATCCGTATCCCCTTCCGATACGTTGCGGTAACGATACCGGCTCTCCCAGCCTGCCGCGCAGGTGATACGAGCGTGTATTGTTTTATTTCAGCAGTAAGCGCTTCGGCAATCGTTTTTTCTACAAGACTATTCAATTGGGGAAGCGTTAATCCCGTACATACCGATTGCGAAATATCGGTATCACAGACCGTTACCGCATACCGCATCAGCGTCAGAATTTTTGTCTTAAAATCGAGGTATTCCTCGGTTTGTACGACGTCCTCAAGCGGGAGCATCCCGTTCAAATGTTGATATGCATGATATAAGAACCGGTAGCGGTCATCCAAATCTGCCGAAAGATCAGCTGCAGCGAGCTGACGTCCTTCGCTATTAAAGCAGCCGACAAGCGGAATATCCTGCGGAATTTCATATCGGATGGTAACGGCAAACTGTTCGGGCGTCAGATTGAAGCAAAGGTGCTCAAGCTGATACAGAAAAAGACTATCCTGTATATCGTAGAAGATACACGTGTAATCCCAATCAAAGACGGCATAGTTGTCCGCAAAAGCTTTTTCCGCAATCAAGCGTTCCAACCGCAGTTTGTTCTGCGGCTCCCAATTTCCCGTTAATGCCGGTTTATTTGTTTTATGAGTCTTATTCGTTGTCTTGGTTTCCATGTCTGATGTTCCGGTGAGGGTGTCCTGAAATGTTCGATTATCTTATTTGAGTAAAACCTGTGCGCTGTGCCAGCTCAGTGTCGCGCATTTAATGCGGGCAGGCATTTCGGCAAAATAGCTGAGAATCTGCGCATCGCCGAGGCTCTCCAATTCTTCCTCGGACTGAGGCTTTCCTGCCATCATATTAAAAAACACCTCAAGGCAATGCTGCGCCTCTTTAACCGTTTTGCCTTTGATTAAATCGATCAGCATATTGGTAGAAGCGGTTGAAACCGCACACCCCGCACCTAAAAAAGAAGCGTCCTCAACAATCCCGTCCTTTTGCTTAATCAGCAAGGTTAAATCGTCGCCGCAACTGGGATTATGCCCGCGCTCAATGCCGGTTGCTCCATCCAACTGATGTTTATGTTCCGCTCTCCGCGAATAATCCAATAATGTCTGTTGATATACCGTTTCGATGCTCACGTCCCACTCCTCTATTGCAAAAAAGCTCGATGATGATTTTACACAAAAGAGTTCTATTGGTATAGGGAACAATCGTAATACACAAAAATGAATGCTCGACGTATCCCTCAGGAAAACCGTCAGTATGATGGGGAGTTTCCCCATGTCTCGTCTAGGAAACCACTGATCAAATGCGCTCCTCGCTTTAATCAACACTTTCCTAGTCAAAGAGGCTGCCGGTTTGCGCCGCTATTGCCGGAATTTTAAGGCCGAGATGCGTATATGCTTTTTCCGTAACCATACGTCCACGCGGCGTACGCTGCAGCAATCCCATTTGAATAAGGTAGGGTTCGTAGTAGTCTTCGAGCGTATCCTGTGACTCCCCGATTGAAATCGCAAGTGTTTCTGCCCCGACCGGCCCCCCACCGTAGTTTTCGATGATAGAGCGAAGTATCTGCCGGTCATAGTTTTCCAAGCCGAGCCGGTCGATGTGCAATTTTTTCAATCCCTGTGTAACGGTTGTTTCGAGGATGGTATCACTGCCTTCAATGAACGCAAAATCCCGCATACGCCTGAGCAGCCGGTTGGCAACGCGTGGCGTCCCGCGGGAGCAGCGGGCAAGGGCGAGCGCTGCTTTTTCCCCGATATCGATTCCGAGAATATCAGCAGAACGCATAATAATGGAAGCAAGCTCTTCGTTGCTGTAAAATTCAAAGCGTTGCACAATACCGAACCGGCTGATAAGCGGGCTTGAAACCATGCCTGCACGGGTTGTCGCACCGATCAGCGTAAACGGCGGCAACGGGATACGGACAGTCCGCGCTCCCGGCCCCTGCCCGATAATCCAGTCAAGCTCATAATCTTCCATAGCAATATAGAGCATTTCTTCGATGGCGGGCTTTAACCGATGAATTTCGTCGATAAAGAACACGCTTCGTTCGGACAGCGTTGTCAAAATACCCGCCAAGTCTTTAGGCTTATCGAGGGCAGGGGCGCCGGTGATCTTGCATTCAACGCCAAGCTCCTGCGCGGTAATTTGCGCAAGGGTCGTTTTTCCCAGCCCGGGAGGTCCAATCAAAAAAAGATGATCAAGGCTCTCTCCCCTACTCCGCGCCGCTTGGATAAAGACCGACAGGTTTTCTTTGATGTTTTGCTGCCCCTGAAAATCCTTCAAAAGCTGCGGGCGCAGCGCGCGGTCTTTTTCATCCCCCGCACGCTTCTCTCCGCGTATAATGCCGAATTCGTCTATTTCATTATCTTGATATGTTTCGCCGTTCATCTGCATTTTTAAAAGATACTCATCGTATTAAAATAGTGGGAACCTCTAAAAATCTCGTTTTTTGAGAGTGTCCTTAAATGTAATTTACGTTATGCGTTTTTCTTTTTATCCACTTTTTCCATAAAGCGGCCGACATTGATAATCGCGCGTTCATGGATACCGCTGCCGATCACGCCGCGTTCATCACGCGCTTCAACCTGAAAGGTTAGGAATTTTCCGTTTGCATTGATTTCTATCAATTCAGTGTGGATGGACACCTTCATTCCCTCGGGGGTTGCATCAAGATGCCGTACATCCACATGGATTCCCACCGTTGCCAGCCCTTCGTCCAAATATGGCATCACGCTGCGCGTTGCCGTATCTTCCATCCGAGCAATCATAGCCGGCGTTGCAAATACATCCACCGTTCCGCTCCCCACCGCAGTTGCGAGCATTTCCTTTGTAACAACAAAGCTGGCATCACCTTTAATTCCTACTTCCATAACCACCTCCAATTATAAATATGCAACATAGTTATAGCCGAAAATACAAATCTATACCAGACAAACAAGAGCCGTTTCGCTATAATACCCGCTATGAATTTTCGTTATTCGGACTATGACGTGATTGTCGTCGGCGGGGGACACGCAGGCATCGAAGCCTCGCTCGCCGCCGCACGAATGGGTGCGCAAACCCTTCTTATTACACAAACAGTTGATACTATCGGCAGAATGTCCTGCAACCCCTCGATTGGGGGCGTTTCCAAAGGTAACATCGTGCGGGAAATAGATGCGCTCGGCGGCGAGATGGGAAAACTCGCCGATGCGTGTATGATTCAATACCGCCTGCTTAACAAAAGCCGCGGGCCGGCAGTGCAGTCGCCCCGCATTCAGGCGGATAAATTCCTATATGCGCAGACCGCGCAGTACACCCTCGAAAAAGAAAAAAATCTCCATATTTACCAAGATACGGTTGTTGATGTCATCTCCTCGCAGACTGCGGAAAGCGGGCTTGTGGAAAACGGCAGCATACAGGCGGTACTGACGGCGCGCGGCCGAACAATTTCCGCACAAGCGGTAGTGCTCACCACCGGCACCTTTATGGAAGGGAAAATCTACATCGGCGAGTTCGAAGCGGAAGAAGGCCGCCTCGGTGAAAAAGCGGCGATCGGGCTTGGCGCCGCCCTTGCGCGCAAGGGCTTCACGATGAGTAGGCTCAAAACCGGTACCCCCTGCCGCGTATTACGGAAATCCGTCGATCTTTCTCAGCTGGAAATACAAGAAGCAGATGCAGTGATGCGCCCGTTCTCCTTCGACACGGCGGAAATATTCCGCCCTTCGGCAGTGTGCTATGTCTGCTACACCAACGAGCATACTCACGAGGTTATTCGGCAAAACTTTCATCGCTCGCCGCTTTTTTCGGGGAAAATTCACGCAACGGGCGCCCGCTACTGCCCTTCCATCGAAGACAAGGTACGGAAGTTCCCCGAACGCACGCGGCATCAGCTGTATATCGAACCGGAAGGGCTGATGAGCGATGAGCTGTACATCAACGGATTTTCGTCTTCGCTGCCGGAGGATGTGCAAGATCAAATGCTCCGCACCCTGACCGGTTTTGCTGATGCCGTGATTACCCGCCCCGCGTATGCGGTTGACTACGCAGTAGTTTCTCCGCTACAGCTGGGACCGGACTTACAAACCCGCCGGATTGCGGGGCTTTTTACCGCGGGGCAAATCAACGGAACCTCCGGCTACGAAGAAGCGGGCGGTCAAGGCCTCATCGCCGGCATCAACGCAGCGTTGTATGCCAGAGCTTTCAACCACGCACAACCGGCAACCTACGAACCGTTTACACTCCGCCGCGACGAAGCCTACATCGGCGTAATGATCGACGACCTTATTACGCAAGGGGTCGATGAACCCTACCGGATGTTCACCGCCCGCGCCGAATACCGGCTCAAGCTCCGGCACGATACCGCCGACGAGCGGCTCACCGAGCGCGCATACCGCATCGGCTTGCAAAAACAAAGCGCCTATACCCGCCTACAGGAAAAACTTGTGCAGCGCGGCGAGCTTATCAAACACTGGCGGGAGTTGAAAATTACCGGCAGCATTGTGGAAGCGGAACCCGCTTTGCAGTGTCATCTCGGTAAGTCCCTCGCCGACGCGCTGCACGACCCGCTCATCCCGCTCGAGCTGATCTGCCGATGCGATCCTGCAAGCGCACAGTATTCCGAGGCAATTAAAAACGCGGCGGAACTGGAAATCCGCTATGAGCATTACATTGTCGCGCAGGATAAACGAATTGATAAAATGAAGAAGATGGAAACGAGCCGTATCCCGCCGAGCTTTAACTACGATGCGGTTTCGGGGCTTTCTACGGAATCGCTTGCACGGTTAAAGCGGGTAATGCCTGCCACAATCGGACAGGCAAGCAGAATTCCCGGCATCAGGCCTTCGGATATTATGGTTTTGATGGTCGCGATAAAATAAGAGTGTGTTTCTAAAAACTCAGTTAGGTTTGGAGATTTTCAAGAGAAGCATAAGCGGTGCATCACTTAACCACGTACCGCCATCAGCATTTCTGCATCGGCGTCCGTAATCACCCCGCATTTCAGCATATCGTAGAGTTGATCGCTATTTGTCTTTCCAAAGAACAATAGATCATCGGTACCGAGCCCTATCGGAATCCCCGCATCAATCATCTTTTTGATGGGGTGTTCTTTTAAACTCGGTACTGCGCTCAGCATCACATTACTCATCGGGCACACATTACAACGTATTTTTCGGTCAGCTAAAAATTTCAACACCGAATCGTCGGAAGCGGCTCCGATACCGTGCTGCACTTCATCCAAATTAAAAAACTCAACAAATTTACGAACGGATTTTGCATCGGAAAATTCTCCGATGTGCGCTTTCTTTTTGATGTTATGCTTTTCGGCCAGTTTAAAGATATAGTCAAAATCCTCAATGCCTTCAAATACTTCGGGGCCGTATAAATCGACATTCTTAAACACCTTACTTCCAAAAAGCGGATATACCCATGTACGAATAAAATTACGATCGAGCGTTTTGGGAATGCCAACCTCGGGGCGTATTTCAATTTGCTTTTTATATTTTGCCACAAGCTCCGAAATGTCTGATAAAAACTTATCAATATTGTTATCGTAATGTTTTATAAAACCGATATCAATTGATGTTTCAAGCCATACAACATTATCGGCAATCGCATCCTGTATAGACATTTCAAAAAGGGCTTTGACGTCTTTTGCCGTTTTACAGCGCGGACGAGTATAAGCGCCGATTACTTGGTGCATTTCATCAAGACCTGCCATTTTGCGGGGAAAATTTGGAATGATTACGCCCGCCCAATGCTTGTAACGTTCGTATTTCATACTCAAATTGAGATGATTATGCGTATCCGACTTCGGTCGCGATTTTAAATACTCAAGATCTTTCATTCTAAAACCCTTTTTGCGCCTCTACTGGTATCCGACATATATTCCGACAAACCGACAGTGTAATTATCGGTGAATATCGAAAAATCTTAAATCTGACAGCCTTACTGCATTATACAGCAAAATATCCATTAACGGCGATTTATCCTTTGATAATTTTAATACCGCTGCTGGTGCCAATCCTTGAACACCCTGCTTCTATATATTTAAGGGCATCCTCGCGGCTGCGGATACCGCCGGACGCCTTAATCTTTGTATCTTTTTTGAGGTATTTTTTAAATAATGCAATATCCTCAAGCGCTGCCCCGCGTGAACCGTAACCGGTAGACGTTTTAATAAAATCAGCTCCGGCTTGTTCAACCGCAGCGCAGACATTTGCAATATCCTTTTCGGACAGATAACACGTCTCCACGATTACCTTTAAATGAGCTTTCTTTGCATGGCAGATAGAAGCAAGTGCAGCGATTTCTTTTTCAACATAGCCGGTGTTGCCCTCAAGCAGTTTCCCGATATTAATAACCATATCGATTTCATCGGCACCGTCTTTCAAAGCCTGCTCGGTTTCGGCGCACTTTACTTCGGTGGTCTGTGTTCCAAACGGGAATCCGATAACGCTGCACGTCATCACATCGGAACCGGCAAGTTCCTTTTTGACCAATGCGACATTGCAAGGATTCACACACACTGAAGCAAAATGATACTCCTTCGCTTCCTTACACAATGCAATAATTTCCGATTCTACGGCATTCGGCTTTAATAAAGTATGATCGATATACTTATTCAACTCCATTTTTTTCTCCTAAAAATAATAGGGAACTTCTAAAAACTTCAGTTTTTAGAGGTTTTCCTTAGATGTAATTTGCGACATCTCTTTAGCTTATGATAAGTTAGGCAACACCGCCGACATATTCGCCATTAATTGTTCCAATTCTTGTCTTACTCTTGTTCCCAATTCTTGATCCGGCAAGTCAATACTTAAATCACGTAAATAACTCAGCAGTTTAAATACTGCCGCATCATTATACGGCTGCGGTTCACTCACTACACTACAAGCCTGCTTAATAAGGTTCGCACGTTCTTTAAGCCCCAGTTCGCCCGATAACCGAGCAATAATATAATAAATCTGTATTCGTTCACTGCTGTTAAGAAAAATTTCAAGTTCTTCCTGCGGAAGATAGATAGCTAAATCGCGCAAATACAAGAACAACTGAGCAAGTTGCTCGGGGTCGGTCGTATTAAGATATTGCTCAAACGAAGGAGAATCTTTAATCTGATGTTTTGCGTGACACCACAAAAGGTTTTGCTGTTCTTGATCAAGAACAAACGGCACTTGGTTATCGCTCGGCTCACATTCTGCCTCGTTCTCCGAATCCTCGGACACCGAATCTTCGGTAGCAGCATCTTCATCATTATCAACGATAATTTCGGGATTGTCTTCTTGAGCGAAATCAGGTTGAACATCTACAGCTTCTGCTTCCGTTGCTTCTTCCGTAACCGCTTCTGCAGGGTCTTTGTCCGTCATCTCAACTATCGGAACAGTGTCGGTTTCAAGCGAAATTGCATGATTTTCTTCGTCACCGAAAATATCTTCTTCCGAAGTTTCGACAACCTGAACATTATCGTCATTCACCGATACATTCTCATTAACCGGTTCACAATCTTTTTCCATCTCAGGGAAAGATTCTTGCGTTTCGGCAATCTGTAAACCTTCTTCTTCTTCTTCTTCTTCTGCTGCTGCTGCTGCTGTTGCTTCAGCTTCTCCTGCTGTTGTTACTGCGACGGGGCACTCTTCTGCGGCAGCTTCCGTTGCTGCTGCTTGGGGTATTTCCTCCGGTTCTTGCAATGCTTGCGGTTCCGATTGAACCGACTGATCCTCAGGTTCTTCTTTTGGAGCAACCGGTTGAAGCGGCATTTTACGGCTCAGGTTTTCAGCAATTCTTTCAGCTAAAACCTCGACGACTTGCACATAGCGATTCTCATCAAACTGCTTATCGATATCCGAAATAATATCCTGCAAAAAACCTATGCTGGTACCGCGGCTATCTATTTCTTTTAATCTTTTCTGCGTCGCTTCGTCACGAATAAGGTTTTGCAACTTTTGCAACGCTTGTGTATTTTTTTGCGAAATGCCGCCTACATCAAGGGCGGTGTTGTTTTCAGAATGATCCGGATTAAGATACAGTTCATCGACAGGTGAAGCAACTGTCTCATTGGCGGCTGCGCCTCCTTGACCATTCGGTAAGCTGCTGTTTATTTGCGGGGCACCACCGATGCTGCTCCCTGATGCTGCAGCAAGACTCGCAGCATCAAAATTTCCGGCGCCGAACGCATGGGGTGCAGACACCGCACGGGAATAAGCTGGAAATGCGGACAGACCGGATATATCCGATTGTTGAGCGCCAATCAACTGGATACCGTCAATAGAAGTATCATCTTTCTCCGGCGGAAGTTCCTTTACCTCTTCAGTCCCTTCGATGAGCATTTCAAACGGGAGCTCCCGTTCGGACATTGATATGTCTCGCAATGAAGGAATATTTTGTTTCGGATCCGGATTCAATTCTGCCGGAGAAATATAAAGATGTGAATCATCTGATTTTAGCTGTTCAAGGTTTTTGGTTAACAATGGATCGGCTATATAGTTTTCTGCAGCCTGCTCATAGAGATCGAGCGAGGCGGACATATCTTGTTCAGGTTCGTCCGATTCGGAGCCGCTCTGCATATTAAGAATCTCATTTGCCGTTTTTAAAGCCTCAAGCGTATCTCCCCGTTTTTGAAATAACCGAGAAAGAGCGGAGTGGGCTTCAATAGCATTCGGTTTTAACTCAAGCACTTTCTGATATTCTTGATACGCTGCCTGAGGATTATTTAGCAATTCTTCAGCTTTGCCTAATGCCATCAATGCAGAAATATCGTTCGGCTTTTGCCTCAAGAAAAGTTTAAGCTGCTCCTTAGCTGCTTCATATTTATGCGCCAAAAGGTATTGTTCGGCAAGTTCTTGGCGGAACTCTATCGCGGATGGCGCTGTTGTTAATATTTGTTTGAATGTCTCTTCAGCTTGTTCAAGCTCGCCGGTAAGGGCATACAGTTGTCCCCGCAGCTTGAGTGCGTTAAGGCTGTTACTGTGTTCCGTGTCCAACCGTCCAAAAAGCTCATGGGCTTTTGCATAATCTTTCGCATACATGCACATTTGAATGGCTTTAAGCCGTAATGCATGATTGTCGGCATTTACCGGAGCAGCTTCTGCAGCAAGTAAGATCGAAAGCGCTTCGTTATACCGCTGTCTTTTTTCTAAAAGAGCCGTTAAGGCAAGTGCAGCAGGGGCGTATCCGGGATCAATCGTCAAAGCATCGTAATAATATTGTTCAGCTTCCTGCTGAAGTTGCTTCTTTTCAAAAAGATACCCGAGCTCCGTATAAATCGGGGCGTTTTCACCGGTTACACGAAGCAGCGATCGATAGGTATTCAGTGCATCATCAAGTTTATCCAACCCTAAATACGCAGCAGCAATCCCCGCCAATACTTCTGCCCACGCAGGATTAACACGAAGTACCGAGTTATAATATACAATCGCTTCTTCATATCGCTTTTCTTGGCGTAAAAGTTCGGCAAGGTGGAAATTTAAATAGGGATGATTAGCGTCTACACGAATACCTTGTTTATATATTTCAATCGCTTTATCCGTTTCACCGGTTAAAACATACAGATTACCAAGCCGGTCATACGCATGAGCATGGTCGGGTTTAAGTTCTATCGCACGCAAAAAATATCCGGCAGCTTTCGCATAATCCCCCATCTTTTTGTAGGTCTTTGCAAAGCTATACAGCACCTCATTGGTATCACCGCCGGCATCTCTTGCTTTTTGCAATATGTTAAGCGCATCTTCATAGCGGCATAGATGCCGATAAACACGTCCGATGCTCAGCATAAGGTGCAGATTGTCAGGTTCGCGCTCATATAACCGAAGATAGGCTTCCAACGAGCGTTCAGAGTTACCTTCATCCCCATAGATACGCGCCAATAAGTTTTCGATTTTTTCCTTATCTTCCGGCGATATATCAGGACGTTTGGTGAGCACATTGGTCAATAACCGTTCGGCATATTCAAAATCTTGAGTAATTAAAGCTGAATTTGCACGTTCAAAGATAAAATCAAGTGACTCCGACATAGTTCCTCTACAAACCGTTATTCCTTCCGCGGCCTTGCCCATACTTCTTGAGAAAACGCCCCTACCCGCGTACCGACCTCATCATCATAGGCGGCAACGGCAAAAAAATAAATTTTACCATTATGCAAATTCGGTATGCGATAAGAAAGAACCTTACCCACATTCAGTGGCGAACCCGCCGAAAAATATTCTCCACGGCGCTCGCCGTAATAAACCATATAACCTTTTACATCAAAATCAATTGACGGTGTCCATGACAGCTCGATTTCGCCGTCCTTAGGCGCTGCAAATAACCGTGCTGGCGGTAGCGGCTCGGAATCTTTTTCATATTCAAGGCTGATGGAATGCACAATCGGCGTTTTTTGTCCTTCCGCATCAGGGTACAGATTTCCTGCAATTTGAAAGAATCGTCCTTGCATTCCCGTAATTGCCTGTCCGCTGTGTACGGGTTTCCATGCAGGCTCCGTATCCGTCCATGCGTAACGGTTCTCTCCGGATCGAATAAAGAACACTGCGTCCGTTTGTACCGGCGTGTCCACAGAAACAGTCAACATCTTTGCTTCGGACAGAGAACCGCCTGAATCAATAATCAGAGATTCAAAACGACCGCCGTTAAGGTGATACCGGTCAAATAGCGCTGTCTGCTCGGCAAAAGTCGGCGGTTCGACAAACCGTTTGGTTACCCTCATCTCATCAAGCATTCCCGAATAATGCACACCGATTGAAAGATCAGCCGCATTCCCCATTTTTGACAATAAAACGGCATCGCTTTCCCGCCCATTCTCGGTAATGTAGACGATGTTCTCTGTATGCCCGTTCATCCGGTACTCCAACAGCCCGATTTCTTCATCATACGTAATCAAATGATGTGACCATTGCGAAGGAATTAAATTAGTGCGCCCCCTCAGCTGAATAGGAATACCGTTATTGTATTTATCTTGCCAAATATTAAAAAAATCCCATTGCAACTTATTCTGAATGATCTGTGCGATAATGTGTTGGTCGGTTAGGCGTTCGCTTTCAAAATATGAGGAATACCATTGGAGAATAATACTCCCGTTTTCGGTAACCGACGGCGCAATCCAAAATTCAATCGTAAACGAACCGGCAGAACTTTCACCTCCGAAAAAAGATCCTTTTTGAGGCTTTAAAACCAAACCGGCTGTTTTTACATGAGGACTGCACATTGCAGCGCCAGCGCCGAGCTTTGCTTGTTCAGCGCCTGCAAAACGCATATTCGAGGAGACAACCGTATAGGAGCTGGTCTCTTCTATAATAGAGGGAGAATCGAAATTAAGGTAAAGATCGGTTTCCTGCGTTATCTTTGGGACACTGCTGCTGAGCGAAATACCGGGATTCCCGTACTTTCCCGGACACATCTGTATATTTTCCGTATACTGCAGCATTCCCCACCCATGCTTTCCGCCTAATTCAAATACTGCATTACCGGTAAACGAAGCAGTAAGAATGCTTGAGAAAAAAAATAGCACTGAAAAAAATTTTTTCGTACACATCATCGTCTTAATTATCGGATAAAAGTATATATCATTTAAGAAAGTTTTAATAGACAAGGTAATTATAGCAGTTACTTTTACGCTTTCGTTATCTTAGGTAAAACAATGATGCCGCCGATAAATACAACTAAAACAGCGATCCATGCGGAAAGAATATTCATAAAGATTCCACCGGTGATAAAACCTGCTAACGAACACGTTGCAACAAAAAGCGCATACGGCATCTGTGTTGCGACATGCTCCAAATGCGGGCAAGCTGCCCCCGTAGAGGATAAAATTGTAGTATCTGAAATAGGGGATGCATGATCACCGAAAACAGCCCCACCGAGGACGGCCGAAATACAGATGAAGACGGCGTTGAGCGCGGTATTTTGCGCTAATCCGGCGTTTTCCGTTAACCCGACAGCTATCGGCATAATAATCGGGATCATAATACCGAACGTACCCCAACTGGTGCCGGTTGCAAATGCAATAACTGCTGACAACGCAAAGACGATAGCAGGAAGTATCCACAACGGGAAAGAGCTGCTGACAACCAATTCGGAAAGGTAACGTCCCAGTCCCAAACCGCCGTCTGCAGGAGATGAGCGTATGACCGCTCCGATTGACCACGCCATCGTCAAAATAATAAGAGCGGGAACCATAGACTTTATACCGTCGCGGACAGCTTCGCTTGCTTCTTTTAGATTCATAAGGCGGCGTGCAAGATAGTAAACGTATGTAACGGTTAAAGTAAAAATAATGGCATAAAAAAGCGCATAGGATGAATCGGTATTGATAAAAGCGTCGCGGAGACTCATCGATGCGGCTGCTTGTGATATATTGGTAATTGTGGAGCCGTCTATGGCATTGATCCACGAAACGGCGGGGAAAAAGACAATAGCAAAAACAATAAGGAGCAAAATGGGCAGCAGCATATCGATCGGCTTTGCGAGAGTTGTTTGCTCTTCGGGGACATCGCCGGAGATAACCCCGTAGACTTCTTCGTTCCAGAGGAGACCGGAAGTTCTTGCTAAGTTCTCTGATCTTTTCATAGCGCCAAAATCCGTTTTAAAAAAGATGATGACAAGAATCATCAGAATCGTTGTGAGCGCGTAAAGGTTGTACGGAATAGCGCGGATAAAAAATTCAAAATCGCTCATGCCTAGTTTACTGAATCCTTCGGAATTTCTTACGATAGACATAACGGTAACAACCCAGCTTGAAACAGGCGCTAAAATACATATCGGAGCTGCGGTGGAATCCAAAATATATGCGAGCTTTGCACGCGGAACCTTATGCTGATCATTTATCGGACGCATAACGGTTCCGACGGTTAAAGAGTTAAAATAGTCATCGATAAAAACGATTAACCCGAATATAAACGTTGCAAACTGAGAAGCTGTTCCGTTTTTCAGTTTTTTGGACATCCATAAACCAAATGCCTGTGCCGCCCCCGTTTTTGACAACATACCGACCAGTGCGCCGAGTAATCCGCAGAATAGGAAGATGCGGATATTCCAACCGTCTGCTAAAGAACCTGCAAGTAAATCCGTTACTTGCATAAGCGCCGCAGCAGGATTTCCACCGGCAACGATTAGACAGCCGGATAATATCCCCAAGAAAAGCGAGACAATAACATCTTTTGTGATGAAGGCAAGCGCAATAGTTAAAACGGGAGGGATAATACCCCACAGTCCAAAGTGATCCATAAAGATATAATGCTCCTTTTTTATCAAGGTTGAGATAAGCTAAAAAAGAGAAAACCTCCAAAATCTAACCAAATGTTTAGAGATAACCGAAGAGGCATTGTAGCATATATTTTATATCTGTACAGTAGGAATGGGATGCTTGGTATACTTAGTATTATAGGAATGAGTTTATAATCCATCCTACAAATTCGGAAAACATCTTTACAATCAAAAAAAATGCGTTCTTCGTTAATGACTACCTGTTCGTTTTATGATATAGTACAGGGTATGCAAGAAATACCATTATCAGCGGACTTAGCTGTTCAAGCAAAAATGTTTTTACAGAAAACCTCATTCTTTTCCGGCTGGACTGACATTGAACTGGACGAAATTATGATGCACTGTCAAGTAAATGAATTTGAGGATGGCAGCGTAATATTTACACCCGAAGAGAACGGCTCGAAGGTCTATCTGTTACTGAACGGCAGTGTGGAAGTCCTTGCTCCCGATAAAAAGGCTGCGTTGGCTGAATTTGTTGCAGGGGAGTTATTCGGCGAAATCGCCTTGCTGACCGGTAAACCACACGATGCGTATGCAATAGCGCGTAAACAAGCCCGTGTCTTAGAATTTCCCAAAGGAGGGGTTCCGCTTGAAACCTTATTCCACGATAATCCGCGGATACTTGCACATCTCTTTCAATCATTATTGATTTTCACCTCTCAACGTACCAGAGCTGCCAATATGCTCATTAAAGAGAATTCACCGGTTGTACGCGAGCTGCGGAATCAAGTCTATAGCGATAAACTTTCCGGTCTATTTAACCGCACCTATTTAGAGGAATCTTTTGCAGAATTTTGCAAGGGACCTTTTGCACTTATTATGATGAAGCCCGATAACTTTAAGCAGATCAACGACAGTTTCGGTCATGAAGCGGGGGACACGGCTCTTATTTTTATTGCCGGTCATCTAAAAAAAGCCTTTTCGGAAAATACCATTTTGGTGCGTTACGAAGGGAACGAATTTGCAGTCCTTACGCATCTCTATGCCGATAAGGAGTCTGCTCGAACATTTGCAGAGAAAATCAAACATGAGTTGGAAACGTTAGATCTTTCTCATCTTTTTAATGGAGAGAAAATCTTTTTAAGTATGAGCCTTGGTGTTGTCCTCTTTCCCCAGCACGGGAAAATTTACACCGATATTGTAACACGGTGTTCCAGTATGCCGCTCATAGGTAGACAACGCGGCGGTTCGATGATTTTATTTCCGGAGGATATATAATGCTCGAAGTAAAACAGCGATGGCTTGAAGTTTTACGGAAAACCTCTCTTTTTTCACGCTTAACACCTGATCAAATGGGCGTTGTCCTTTCATCCCTTTTCTATTGCGAGGTTGAAGCAGGGCAGACCCTCGTGTATGAAGGGGAAATCGGTTCGGAGCTTTTTATTATTGTGCAAGGATGCATATCGATTTCGGTAAAATCGGGAGAAGAAAATATCGAACTGGGCAGACTGCGTTCCGGAGACTTTTTCGGTGAAATGTCGCTGCTGGAGCAAACCGCCCGTTCAGCTTCTTGTACAGCGGTGGAAAATACTTCTTGCTTTATGCTTAAAGCACGGGATTTTTCGCAGATTATTGTAAACGACCCTGTTATTGCCGTTTCTATCCTACAACAAATGCTTTCAAGTACGGTTTCCCGTCTTTTGCGGACAAACAGCTTTTTAACGCAGGTTATTCAGTGGGGCGACGAAGCTAAGAAGCGCGCCATCACCGATCCCTTTACAGGGCTCTTTAACCGGCGCTATTTGGATGATAATATCGGAAACCTTATCCGCCGAAACACGGAAACCACCGGCGCCAGTTTTGCAATGGTGGATGTCGACCGTTTCGGTACTTTAAACAAAACCTACGGAAGTGTGTTCTGCGACAGCATTTTACTTGCAATTACCGATGTGTTTAAGAAAACCTTTGACCATCAGGATACGCTGATCCGGTACGGCGGCGACGAGTTCTGTTTTATTGTCGGAGGAAATTTTGAACGAGCTGAAACGCTTTGCCAAAATGTCTGTGAGGGAGTAAACGCTATCAGATTTAGCGAGCATCCCGATTTGGCGGTTTCTTGTTCAATCGGCTTAGTTCCCTGCGCCCATAACGATAATGTGCAGGATATACTCAAGCATTCCGACGAAGCGCTATACTGTGCAAAAGAGCAGGGGCGAAACCGTGTATGCACAGCTTAGTACAGTACAAAAACGCGGAGCTGTCATATCAAGTCGTATCAATATGAAAAAATATAAGGTTTATACGGTATGATTTCACTTCTAAAGCTCTTCGGTGTGGGAGTATTCATTGGAATCGCCAATGTTGTACCCGGAGTTTCCGGCGGTACGATTGCGGTAATTTGCAATGTCTACGATAAACTAATCATATTGAGTTCACTTAATTGTAAACGGATAAAAGAGGCTTGGCAGGATATACTAAGCCTTGCCTTGGGAATCGGTGCGGGAATTGTGCTGTTTGCAAAGGTGATTACGCTGCTATACCGCGCGTATCCGGCACAGACAAGCGCCTTTTTTATCGGGGTTGTGGCGGGGAGCATTCCGTTTTTATTCCGAAAGGCTCGTGCCGGTATCCCCGCTGCGGCAGTTGCAGAGAATGGCTCTTTGACAGCCGGATGGCTGTATGGAACGCTATGCTGCGGAATTGCCGGTTTCGCACTGATGCTGGGAATGTTTTTCTTACAGCGTCACGGTGTACAAGCTGCTGCCGTTGTTACCGCCTTCTCGCTGCCATTTGCGGCAAAATTAGCGGTAATGGGAGCTTTGGCTGCGGTTGCGATGTTGATTCCGGGGATTTCCGGCTCGTTTGTGTTGTTGATTTTCGGCGCATATCCGACGGTACTGCAAGCAGTCGCGGACTTTAATATGCTATTGCTTATACCTATTGCGCTTGGCGTTGGAGCAGGGCTGGTATTCGGAGCGCGGCTGATTGCCGTATTGCTGGAACGCTTCCCTGCGCTGATGTATGCTTTTATTCTCGGCTTGGTTGCAGGCTCGGTATTCTATCTCTATCCGAACACCAGCTGCCAGCCTTTTACGATGCGGGTTGTTTCCGGAATAGTATGTGTTATCGGCTACGCGGCTGTTTCGTTCTTTTCGAGGCGAGAAGCAATGGAACAGCAGAAAGATGCCGCAGATGAGGAATAACCGTATATCTTTTTCAGTGGGAGGAATGTATGTTTGAATCTTTACAAGTAACATCGGAATTAGTAGACAAGGTGATTAAGCCTTTTTCTGCGTTAGCTAAACATGGTGTACTCGTCAGTGCCGGACATGGAACGGAACACGGCGAGTGGAATACTATGACTGCATCGTGGGCATTGATGGGGCATTTATGGAACCGACCGATGGCTGCTTTGTTTATTAGACCGCAGCGGCATACCGCGGTATTTGCCGAAGAAGAAGATTACTTGAGCGTGTCCTTTTTGGATACTGCCGATGAAAAAATGTGCGAAGCCCTTAAAATTTGCGGTACCGTGTCGGGTAGGGATGAAGATAAAGCTGCCAGTGCGGGGCTTACACCGGTATTCCACGACAATACCGTTATCGGATTTGAGGAAGCCATACTCACCGTATCATGCCGGAAACTCTACCGGAGTCAGTTCGATATGGACTCGTTTTTAGACCCACAGGTCATTATCGACTGTTATCCCAAAAAAGATTTTCACTACGTCTATTTCTGCGAAATCCGCGATGCCTATCTTCGCAGCAAATAGAACACTGCCGAAAGCTGCTTTTCTTGTATGTAACGGAACCGCCGCTTTGCGGTTCTAATTGATAACAGGGCATCTTTAAAAACTACCAAGTTTTTAGAGATGCCCGTTGATTTTAAGAAGTGTATAAGAGGTTTCTATGAAAAAAATAATTACGTTGTTTTTTATGATGATACTTGCAAGCGCCGTGTTTGCACAGGACGCAGCGCAAACTGAAACAGGCAGCCTTGAAGATGAGCTGTTCGGCGGTGATACTGAAGCACTCGTAACACCGGAGCAGGCGAACGCCGAAACTCAAAAAAACGGTGTTTCCCTAACGGGCGATCTTAAAACCGCAACACTCGCACTCGAAAGCAATAAATTGCGTATCGGCGGCTCGTTAAACGCTGAATTGGGGCTTAAATATGTGTGGAATGATCCATACACAAAAAAGAGCAATACGAAAAAAGCTTTTCTAAACCCTGCACTGGCACAGCTGCAGCCGACAATCGGTGCGAATCTCTTTTTTGATGCGCGTCCGGTACAGGACTTAAAGCTGTACGGCAAGTTCATCTTTGAATTTCCGTTTGAAAAAAACTTGAATGGAGCCCTTTCAATCGGAAAAGAGCAGCTGCCGCCTGCGTTACAGAGTTTGTTCCCCGACGGATTAGCAGCGCCGGTGAGTGTAAACGGTTCACCGAATTTTAAAATTTGGGAACTGTATACCGATTTCTCGACAAAGGATATTGCGTTTTTCCGGTTTGGAAAACATACGGTTAAGTGGGGAACCGGTTATTTTTATAGTCCGGCTGATGTTATCAATATTTCGCGGATAGACCCTGAAAAACCGACGGCAGACCGAGAAGGTCCCGTTTCGCTGCGAACGCATATTGTTATTCCTAAGACGCAGTACAATATATGGTTGTATTTGCTGCCCGACACGGAAACGTTTAAGCCGCAGTATACGGCAGGAGCTGCAAAGGCAGAGTTTGTGTTCGGCGACTGGGAGTTGGGTGTCGGCGGCTGGTATCGGTACGAAAAGGCGCCGCGGTTTATTACAACCCTCTCCGGCAGTATTGCGGGAAAGGTTGCCGTCTTTGCGGAAGGCGTATTTGCATGGGGCAGCGATTATACGTATTATAGAGACGATGCTGCACTGACGCCGTATACGGTAAAAAACAAGCCGTTTTTCCAAGCGACGCTCGGCGGCTCGTATTCAAATGCAGACTCGCATACTATGCTTGCATTCCAGTATTACTATAACGGCTTCGGCTATGCAAACACAAAGGCCGCCGATCGGATTATCGACAGTGCAACTGCCTTACTCGCCGCACGAAATTATTTCGCGCCTGGAGCAAAGGATATACTCGACAAATCCGGTGAGGTTGCCGGAATGGGAAACCGAGGTCAGCATTATATCGCGTTTACCGTATCTCAGAACAAAATCGGCACGGAAGATTTGACGGCAAATTTGTTCCAGCAATTCGCAATCAGCGAGCTTGAAGGGCTGACAACACTCAGCTTGAACTGGAGAATATTTAAGTTTGTGCAGATGAGTACCGGGCCGATATTCTCGTATCCGCTGAGTCCTTCGTCGCACAGTAAAGGCTCTATCGGCTATAACCTCAGCTTTAAGCTCGGCGGCGGCAAGTTCTAATGCTGGTCAACTTTCCATTTGCGCGAAGGGGTTAGGTCGTCTCTATTACAACTAAGTCTTGATACACTCACAACTTAATTTTAAACATCGCTTCTAAAGATTAAGACTCACGGAAGGGTGCCTGTATTAAATCAATATCTTCTTTGCAGCGCCGCCGTAATACTTGTTGCGCAATTCGTGAACCTGCTCGTCGCGGATGTAGTCGTCAAAGGGCATCATCCGGTCGATTACACCGCCGGGGGTAATTTCCACAATGCGGTTTGCGATGGACGAGATGAATTCGTGGTCGTGCGAGTTGAACAGCACCACTCCCGGAAAGGCGATGAGCGCCTCGTTCAAACTGGTAATCGCTTCCAAGTCAAGGTGATTGGTCGGTTCATCCATAATCAGCACATTGGCACCGGAAAGCATCAGCTTACTGAGCATACAGCGTACCTTTTCCCCTCCGGAAAGCACCTTGACGGGTTTCAGCGACTCATCACCGGTAAAGAGCATCCGCCCCAAAAAGCCGCGCACATAGGCTTCGTCCTGTTCGGTGGAAAACTGCCGCAGCCAGTCGGTAATGTTCAAATCGGTTTCAAAGTAGCTGGAATTGTCCTTGGCTAAATACGCCTGCGTAACGGTCTGTCCCCAATACACATCGCCTGAATCGGCAGTTTTAACACCGGCGATAATATCGAAAAATGCCGATTTTGAGTTATGCTCCTGCCCGACAAAGGCGATTTTATCCGTGCGGTTCACGGTCAAGCTGAAATCCTTGAGCAGCACGATACCCTTGCCGGAACCTTCTTCCTTAGAGGTATAGTTGAGCTTTTCTACGCGGACAACGTTATTGCCGATTTCTCTATCCGGTTTAAAGTGGACATACGGAAATTTCCGGGTGGTAACTTCCAGTTCTTCCAGCGCAAGTTTGTCGTACACTTTTTTGCGGCTGGTTGCCTGCCGGCTTTTTGCCGCGTTAGAAGCAAACCGTAGGATAAATTCGCGCAGGTCTTTCATCTTTTCTTCGCGCTTTTTCTGCTGGTCGCGTGCTTGTCGCTGCATAATCTGACTCATCTGATACCAGAAGTCGTAGTTACCGCTGTACATACGGATTTTGCCAAAGTCGATATCGCAGATATGCGTACACACGGTGTTCAGAAAGTGTCGGTCGTGCGATACCACGATCACCGTATTCGGGAATTCAATTAAAAACTCCTCCAGCCAGCTGATGGATTCAAGGTCGAGACCGTTCGTCGGTTCGTCTAATAAGAGGATATCGGGATTGCCGAACAGCGCCTGCGCCAGCAGTACCCGCACCTTCTGGCTTTCGTCAAGCTCGCTCATCATACGCTCGTGGTTTGCTTCTTCCAAACCGAGTCCGGAGAGCATCTGTTCTACCTGATTTTCCGCCTCCCAGCCGCCCATGTCGGCAAACTCACCTTCAAGCTCCGAGGCGCGGATACCGTCCGCTTCGCTGAAATCTTCCTTTTCGTAAATGGTTTCCCGCTCTTTCATAATCTTGTAGAGCTGCGGGTAGCCCATGTATACGGTGTCTTTGACGGAATACTCATCAAACGCAAAGTGATCCTGCCGCAGTACCGCCATCCGTTCACCCGGCGTAATGCTGATTTCTCCGCTATCGTGTTCCAATTCGCCTGAAAGCAGCTTGAGGAATGTTGACTTGCCTGCTCCATTCGCTCCGATAATGCCGTAGCAGTTCCCGGGGGTAAATTTTAAATTGACATCTTTAAAAAGAGGTTTTTCCGAAAATTTTAAACTAACATCGCTTACTGTAATCATAAAGGTCAGTATAGCCTAAAAGAAAAAAAGAGTGAACGGGATGGATGAATAAACGCATCAGGTCGTTTTTTAACACCCCCACGGAAAAACTGAGACTATTCGACCAGAACTGCCAAGGATGGCATCGCTAAACAATGTACATCCTTGTACATTGTTTAGCTTCGAGTTTTTCTGATGAAAAACTCGATACTGTTTGGAACCACTGACTTCCTGTCAGTGCAGTGATGTTTTGTGCACGCACAAAACTCGCCTTCAACTGTTGTACACGGATGTACAACAGTTGAAGATGGTTCAAATGGTCTCACAGTCTCAGTTTTTCCGCGGTTTTTATCTAGTCTACCTGATGCGTTTATCCATTTGTGGGAAAAATGTGGGAAAAATGTGCGAAATTTTATTTCCTTAAAATGCAACAGTTGAACAAAATATGAATTTTGGAAACTGTTGCATTCGTGCGCGAAAAGCGCACATATCAATACGCAAGTTTTCGAAAGAAAACTTGACGGTTAAGGTGAGCGGCGTCATTGTAGACGCTCACCTTATACCTATGAAATTTCGCACAGAAGGGCTGTTACGGATTATGGGTTTCTGCAAGTACCTGTCGGTAAACCTCCACGATTTTTTTTGTCATCGTTTGATAATTGTCTTGCAATGCGGCTGAGTTTATTTCCTCTTTGAGCGTTTTACCGTCCTTAGTATGTTGTTTTTTATCATAGATGTTGTGCAGAATGTTAACGAATGCGGCCGAATCTTTAAAAGCGAAGCCTGTTACTCCTTCGATATATTGATCTTCATTTTCTTCGTCATACAGATGAATTACAGGTATGCCGCAGGCAATTGCTTCCAAAGCCGAAACCGAATGGTTTTCCGAAAGCGAGGTCATAATGTATGCATCACATAAGTGGTAATAGTATTTGATATTCTCATGCAGTACGGCACCGGTAAAGATAACCGAATGGGTAAGGCCATAATCTTTTGCCTGCTGTTCAAGCTCTGCTCTAGCAGGACCGTTTCCGATTATAAATAATTTAGCATTCGGCATTCCGTCTACAAAGTATTTCCAATATTCTAATGTGAGTGAAAGATTTTTTTCCGCAGCAAGTCTTCCACAAAAACAGGCGATAAAATCATCAGGTTTAATGGCATACTGGATTTTAAGATTCTGAATGACATCCTGATTGAGCGTATCTTCGGCAAAATCGGTGGTAATACATGCATTGGGAATTTTATAAATCGGTGTTATTACTTTGCATTGCTTTAAAAAATCTTCCAGTTTTGTCGATGCACAGATAACCGCTTTAGCGGCATTGGTATACCGTAAAATACCATGGTCGATAAAATCTTTTACCGCTTTAAGATTTTGCAATGCACCGAAATAGTGAATATAATCGTAATACATACTATGGCAGGTATATACAATCGGTATATTGAGTTTACGTCCTGCATACAAGGCGAACAGTCCTTGGCTGAATTCATGGTGAATATGAATAATATCGGGATTCCATTCTTTTAGCAACCTTAATCTGGTTCTACTACGCGGGTAAGAAACGGAATAATTGTAAAGATTGTGCAATTTTACGGCAGGGCTGTATAAAATACCGTCAGTAATATGGTGATGCTTTGTATTCGCATCAGGCTTAACGATAAGAACCTCATGCCCCAATTCAATTAAACCTTTTCTCAGCGCTTCGATATGATATACGGCGCCGTTAATTTCCGGAAGATAACACTCGGTGATAATAGCAATTCGCATACTGGTAACCTTTATAAGTATGACTTTAATCCTATCACGGTAAGACGGTAAAAGCAAGCATCAAATCAGAACTTCAAAACAACTATGATATTTTGTAAGAACGTGCCGGTATACATCTAAGGGCTTTTGATCTATCTGTTGATATGCGCAGTGGACATCTTTCTTTGTTTTATCTATTATTACTTACCAAATATCTCTCAGGGTTAAAAAATGAAACGTTTTATCATTATTCTATTACTATTGTTAACACCTGCCGTATTTTGTTTTGCAGATACGCCTTATGCGTTATTTGTGGAAAATGACCATTGGATTTATGATGCAATGCATATCCTTTCGGTTGAATCGCGGCAGACAACGCTTGCAGACCGTCAACCGCTTTCTAAGGGTGAGCTTGCCGAATATTTTTCTACTTTTAAAAATGCTGCTATACCGCAGGCGAGTGAACCGCTATACCGTATGATGCAGGGATATTTTTCAGGGCATTCGTTTTTATTTACTCGTAAATATTTTACATTTGATGTGAACGGCATTTTTGCGCTGCAGGGGCAATATGTACACAATCGTGAAAACGAACCTCGGCTTGATAGTTTTTTGCGGTATAATAGAACACCCGCTGTTGTTTCCATCCCGATGCATCTGATGTTTACCCGGTATGTTGATTTTTTTGCTAACCTCAGCTTAAAGAAGAATTATTGGGCAGCGGAATTGTCCTATCCGTATACAAATCTGCCCTTAGAAGGGAATGCCTTTGATGCGTCCTTTCCTACGCAGGCGGGACTGAGCCTTGGAAATTACTTTTTTAATTTTACCATCGGACGCGGAGCTTTGAATATCGGCAGGTCACTAGCGGGTAGTATGCTGCTTGCAGATACCGTAGACCGAATGGATTATATAACTGCCTCATTCTTTTATAAGAAAGTGCGATTAGCACTGAATGTATTGGAATTGGCCCCCACTCGATTTGTATTCTCCCACGAAGCTTCGTTCCGCCCAATTAATTGGATTACGCTTCGCTTTTACGAAGGCATCGTACTTAATGCTCCGTTTGATCCTAAATACTTAAACCCGATGATGATTTTTCATAATTTTTTCGGCTGGCGAGAGAAGACTTTTAATGCAAATGCTTCTGAAGAATCCGGAAAATCAAGCATCGGCTGCCAATTCGGTATCGGTTTAGATGTGGTCCCCATACGAGGTTTGCGGCTATATGGTCAATACGGTCAAAATCAATTTCAAACATCATTTGAGCTGAAAAACTATCCGGCCGCTCGGAATATTCCTAACAGCCTCGGCGGTTTAGCCGGTGTTGAGTATATCCATCCGTTCAGCTTTGGACATCTTTCGGTAACGGGAGAGTTTTTATACGCGAATCCATGGATGTATATTATGGAGAATAAATATATCAGTTTGTACCACCGCCGAAAAGATACCGTTGCAGGTAAGGGAATGACGAACTCATATATCCGGCAATGGGTTGCAAATCCTTATGGACCGGACACCATGGGGGCTTTTTTGCAGGTTTCTCTAACGGAGCTGCAAAAGTACCGCGCAAAGCTTGGTTATCGTTTTTTGGTAAAAGGAGAAAACGAGGATAATTTTTTTGATCCCAGCAAAGAAAAACCAGGAAAGCCGGGTGTCTATTACCCTGATGCCGATCACTATGAAGCCATAGCGCAGGCAAAGACTCCTTCCGGGAATCCGGCATACTTCCATACGATTTCGGTGGAAGGTTCGTATCGGGTGATTAAACAGCTTGAACTGAATGCAGGGCTGAACTGGACAATTGTATCCGGTAGAAAGAAGGGACACGCAGTGGATATTTATTCTTCGGTTAAATATACGATACGGTAAAGTCTCCTTATATGGTATGTTCCTGCTTGAGCATATTGCCGATTTCTGGTAATTTCGTGAAATACTATAGAAATCATTATGAAAAAACGAGGTTATGATGAAAAAGATTTTGTGCGTTGGGCTTTTGTTTGCTGCACTATATATGAATATAGGCGCCCAGGTCGCAGTCAATGTGTTTGATCCCTTTTATGAGGATTTGTCGATATGGGAGGGCTGCGGTTTAATTAATGATGCCCCCAATATTCGGCCATATCCTTTGCAAGAAATACAACGTATCTTACAAATTGTTATTGATACAGGCGATGCCGGTCAGCGGCGGCGGGCGCAAGAATATTATAACCGCTTTTTCGGAAGAGTATTTCATTTCGGCGGGCTGGCTGAAGTAGCGGTAAAAGCGCCCCAAAAGCAGTATGAATTAAATTTGGCTCCCTTTATAGATATTAATTATTCATTGCATAGACTTTTTACGATTTCCGGAAGGGTGAGTGTTTTCCTAACAAATAAGCTTTTTTCCCAGGCGCTGACTCCGCTCTTTCAATATTCAAAATATGATCTTGCGGATGACGGCGTCTTTGCCGGCAAATTTCTGGTACTGCCGGTATTTAACACAGGGATTGCTTTTGGTACTCCTCAGTATTATGTTACTGCCGGTATTGCACGTACCAATCATGGTCCATTTTACGATAACAGCCTCTTTGTCGGATCTCAAGCAATGCATCAAGGGCAATTTACCTTTGTTGTCAATAAAGAAAAATGGACATATAATCAAGCACTACTTACGTTAACCGCAACAAGTGACCGCGGCGATAGCCGTAGCCGTAAGCCGGGTAAGTTTTTAGCAATCCATTCATTGAATATACGCCCGCTGCCATGGCTTTCATTTGGGATTGTTGATACGATTATTTATGGTAACCGGTTTGAGCCTATTTACTTACTTCCTTTCTCAGCATTTTTTGTCAGTCAAGGGTTGTATGCCTTTCCCGATAACAGCCTTATAGGCGGAACTTTTACGATTAAACCGGTCAAGGGTTTACGATTAGACGGAGCTCTCTATGCTGATGACCTCGGATTTAACGAAATTGTTAAGTTCAAAAAAGATGCAAAATGGCGTATGTCGGGGCAATTCGGAGTAAGCTATACCATGCCGAAGACACATTGGTTTTCTTTTGTCGATTTGAATTATACCTTTGTATTCCCCTATACATATACGCATTTTGATGGTTCTACTATAAGCGCACCGAATTATCAGAATTATACCCATAATGGAGTTCCTATCGGTAGTAATTTAGAACCTAATTCGGATAGAATCCTGTTGAAACTCAAGTTTAAACCGCTGTATGGTTTGGATGTTAATGTATCAAATACGTTTATCCGCCATGCAAACGTAAATGAAAGCATTACTGATATTGCTATTCTAAAAGACTATGTATCAAAGGAATACACAACTGACGGATCTACGCACAACCATGCAACGATAACAAATGATACAGGTGCAATACACCACGCATTCCTCTATTCCAATCCCTTTATGCGCCAGCAAACCATCCAATACGTGAATCAGCTTGCATTGGACGTCAGCTGCCATTTGCCGATTCTAAAGTCCGGCGGGTATATGCTGTTTAAATTCGGCTATGTGTTCGAAGCAAACATCAACCCGGGTGTAGGGCAAAGTATCTATAAAGCAACTCAAAAAAACTGGTATGGCAAAAAGCTGAGCGACATTACTGACTCGGATGGCAATGTGGGAGAAGCAGCTGTCCGGGCAGAAGCCGCCAGACAGCTTGCAGACTGGCGTGCCAAAGCTATCGGGAAACAGTTCAACCACTATATTCGGTTAAGCGCAGAGTTTGCGTATTAAATATCTATCAGTTTTCCGCTCCGAAAGGATTCGGTACATTTACCGGCAATAACGGATACCGCCGTACCGTCATATACGGAGACGGACGGTTTCCGCTTTGAGCGGATGCAGTCTACAAATGCTTCCATTTCGTGCAGATAAGCCTGTGCAAACCGCTCCTGAAAATTCTCCGAACACTCTTTGCGGACACCGTACCGGTCAAGAATTTCAACCAAGTTTTTTTGAGGCACGGAAGCGATTCGCAGCGTTGCCTTCGTTCCGATAATTTCCGTTTCGACGTTATACCCGTGCGGTGCGGTTCTACCGGCAAAGAGGAAGGCCATTGCATCGTTTTTAAACTTCATTAAGCAGGAGACATTATCACCGTCTTCATACTGAGCAAATTCGGGATACGCATAACAACCGCCAACCGCATAGACCGAAACAGGTTCGCTTGAAAGCATCCAACGGGCAAGGTCGATATCGTGAGAAGACATATCATAGAATTCGCCGCCGCTGTGCGGAGCAAACGCAATCGCGCCGTCAATACAGCTGATCGGATCCTGACTATAAGAGCGGAACAGTATCGGCCGGCCGATCTCGCCTGCATCGATTTTTTCTTTTGCATAGCGGTAGGATTCATCAAAACGGCGCATAAACCCAAGCATAAACACTGCGTCGGGATGGGCTTCTACCGCTTTTTCCGCAAGGCGGCATTCTTCAAGGCTGGTGCCAAGCGGTTTTTCACAAAACACGTGCTTACCGCGCTCCAAAGCCTGCGCAATCTGCGTACAGTGGAGAGCCGATGGGGAAACAATCGCTACCGCATCAAGCTCCTCAACGGCAAGCATTTCTTCAAAAGACGTACAGTAATGGCGGACACCGAGTTCTTTCCCAACCCGATGCAGTTTTTCGGTATCGATGTCGCACAAAGCGACCAGTTCCGCGCCCGGAATTCTTGTTGCAATATTTTTTGCGTGTTCGAGTCCTAAGCGACCTAAACCGACTGAACCTATCCGTATCTTGTTCATTTATTTTTTCCCCTTATTTTTCCGCATATCGACGATAACTGCCGCTACGATAATGACGCCTTCGGCAATCTGCTGCCAATAGGAGCTGACCGACAAAAGCGTTAACCCGTTTCTCAGTACGGAAATAAGCAATGCTCCGATAACTGCGCCCCAAATAGTGCCGATGCCGCCGGTATGACTGGTACCGCCGACCGTCGTTGCAGCAATTGCCGTCAACTCATAGCCGGTTGCGGCGGAAGGATGCATACTGCCCGCCCGTCCTGCATACACAATAGCTGCAACACCGGCAAGCAATCCGCAATAAGCATAGATGATAATCAGCGTTTTATTCACATTTACGCCGGAAATTTCCGCAGCCCGTTTATTCCCGCCGAGTGCATAGACAGCCTTGCCGAACTTGGTATTATGCAGCAGTATCCACGAAATGATAATCATCACAACATACACCAGTACCGCAACCGGAATATATCCGAAAAGCTTGCCCTGTCCGATTACATCAAAGCCGGACAGCAAATTGCTGATCGGCGTGCCGCCCGTATAGACAAGCACAAGACCGCGCGCAACGGTGTACATACCGAGCGTTGCAATAAACGGCGGGATGCGCGTTGCCGAAATAAGCCATCCGTTCAGCGCACCTGAAGCGGCGCCTACCGATAAGGCCGCAAGGATGGGAACAATAAGCGGCATTTGAGGTAAGTTCGGAAAATAGCGCGGTACAGCTCCTGCGACCTGCCCGATGCTTGCCATAATACAGCCCGCCAATGCGAGCACCGAACCGACGGAAAGATCAATTCCCTGTGAGGTGATGACAAAGGTCATACCGAGCGCCAAAATACCGTAAATGGCCGTTTGGCTCAGTACATTAAAAATATTTGTTAAACCTAAGAATCTCGGATTTAATATCGAGATAACAATAATCATCAGAATGAGCACCAGTACGATACCATAGGTTTGTACCAGCGCCTTTAACGTTTTTATATCAAAGCGGCTTGTTCCTGCTCCAGCCATATCTTTATTCCTCCTCGTAATTATCAGTATGTTTTTTAAACCGCCAAGTCCGCTTTGTTTGAAGCATAGGCCATAATAGTATCCTGTGTAAGATTTTTATTTTCGAGGATACCGGTAACATGTCCTTCCGCAACGACGACAATTCTATCGCTCATACCGAGTATTTCAGGCATTTCGGAGGAAACCATGATGATGGCTTTTCCTTGTCCTGCAAGCATACTGATAAAACGGTGAATTTCGGCCTTTGCACCGACGTCAATTCCCCGCGTCGGTTCATCAAGAAACAAAATATCCGGCTCGGTTAAAAGCCATCGAGCGATGAGTACCTTTTGTTGATTTCCTCCCGATAAAAATTGAATTTGCTGTCCGACACCGGGTGTCTTAATTTCTATCGACCGCACATATTCACTACAATCTTTTAAAATATTCTTTTTATTTAAAAGACCGAAACGGTTGATATAGTGGTTGATGTTGGATATTACGATATTGTCGCTTACCGGCAATACCGGGAAGATACCTGAAAGCCGCCGATCTTCGGTAAGAAGCGCTATCTTATGTTTAATTGCATCACGGGGATTTTTAATCTGAACCGGTTTACCGTTTATTTTGACCGTTCCCGCTACAGCGCGGCGGATACCGAAGATGGTTTCGATAATTTCAGTTCTTCCGGCTCCCACTAAACCCGCAAGACCTAAAATTTCTCCCTTCCGCAACGAAAAAGAAACATCGGTAAAATGCCGCCCGTCACTTAAACCTTCTACCGAAAGGATCTCATCTCCGATCGGACAGGGAATTTTGGGAAACATTGTATCCACCGGCCGCCCGACCATTTCGGTTATCATCTGTTCCATCGGTAAATCTTTCGCTGCATGAGACGCGATAAAATGACCGTCGCGGAAGATACTGACGGTATCCGCAATTTGCGCAATTTCATCCAGCTTATGCGTAATGTAGATAATGCTTTTATCTTCGCTTTTAAGCTTTCTTATAACGGAAAAAAGTTGATCCCGCTCCCGATCCGTTAAGGCGGAAGTCGGTTCATCCATAATGATAAGCTTTGCGTCATAGGAAACCGCTTTTGCAATTTCTACCATCTGCATCTTTGCCACCGTTAAAGTTCCAACCTTCGTCTTAGGATCTTCTTGCAGATGCACCTGTTCCAGCACAGCTTTGGTCATTTCATACATTTTTTTATGATTGACCAAACCGGTTCGATAAAGCGGCTCCCTTCCAAGCCAGATATTTTCCATAATCGGCCGTTCGGCTACGGGGGAAAGTTCCTGATGGATCATAGATATCCCCCACGAAAGCGCTTCCGCTGTCGTGTAGTACTGCGGAAGCTGCCTGCCGTCAAAGATAATCTCGCCCGAACTCACCGGTTGAATACCGATAAGACATTTCATCAATGTCGATTTTCCGGCGCCGTTTTCTCCCATTAGGGCATGGACTTCCCCGCGTTTTACATCGAGATGTACGGAATCCAACGCACGCACACCCGGAAAAAGCTTCGAAATATTCTTCATTTGTAAAATATAATTGCCGTCACTCATCCGTACACCCTCCATAAATGATCTGCCTCGTAAAATAAACCGGCTCTTTAGAGACGTTTTATTTCAATAACGGGGAATCCTTATCAACCAATTGGAACGGCACCCACGTTATTTTATCGGGGCTACCACCCTTTATCTTTGATGTAATAACCTTTGCAGCGCCGCCTCCTTGTCCGTTTGCATCCTGAAATACCGTTGCCGCCATCAACCCTTCGCGTACGGCATTCCGCCCGTCAAGCGTTGCATCTACACCGAGAACCAAAACATCTTTTCTATTTCCTGCTTCCAACGCTTTAATAGCGCCGAGAGCCATTTCGTCGTTGTTTGCCAATATCGCATTCAACTTATTTCCGTATGTCGTAATCCAGTTTTCGGTAACGGTAACCGCTTGGTCGCGCTGCCAGTTTGCCGTTTGTTCGGCAAGTACGGTAATTTCGGGGTATTTTGAAGCGAGCACTTCTTTATTACCCTCAGTCCGCTTTAATGCGCCCTCATTTCCGAGGATACCGACCAGAATTGCAACGCCGCCTTTTCCTTGCAGCAGCTCTCCAACCCGCTCACCTTGAAGCCGCCCTGCAACAATCTCCTGCGATCCGACATAGTACACACCGTCAGGCATACTATCTTCTTTACCGGCAAAAGGATTTCGGTTGACATAGCAGAGCGGAATACCGGCATTGCGCGCCGCATTGGTGATGGCATCCATTGAACTGGTATCTACCGGTACGACAATTAATCCCTTAACGCCCTTCGCAATAAAGCTGTTTACCTGATCCTGCTGCTTGATGGTGTCCTCGGTTGCATCGTTAACCTCAATCTGGCCGCCCGCTTCGGTAATAGTTTCCTTTGCAGCCTCCAGAATATAAGTCTGGAAAGTATCATTGAGATTATTGATACAATAACCGACCGTAAAGCCGTTTTTCTTCGTATCGGATGCCTGAGGCGCGTCAGCCTCTTTCTTTGCGCATCCCAACAACATTGCGGCCACTGCCGTAACATACAACATTCGCTTTGCAAAAGTTTTCATCTTTTCCTCCTAATGTTTCCGCCGATTTGATAAAATCCGCGTACATTTCGCCGATTCATTTTTATATAAACCGGCATTTTTAGATACGTATATGTTAATAGTAGCATTGAAAAATAGCGCCGTCAAGAAAAATATTTATAAAATACTCAAAATATACCCATTTTATTGTTAAATATAACAAACTATTGATAAAATATTTCCTTGCAGAAGAGAGGACAAGAACTTTGATGTTTTGTTTAGCTATTGCACTGGAAGGCGTAATGAATTTAATTATAATGCATAATTCATCAGTTAGGAGGGTACTGAGGAATTATGCATTGCGATTTTTCTTATATTTCTTTTTTTATATTCCTGCATGTTCGCGGATAAAGCGGCGTGCCTTTACCGCATATTCAAACGGATTGGCAAGAGCCGGATCCTGCTCGGCTTCGACAAGGAACCATCCTTCGTACTTATGCTCTGCAAGGACTGCAAAAGCCGTGTCGAAGTCAATCGAACCGTCGCCCGGGACGGTAAACGCGCCGAGCCGGACACCTTGCAGAAAGCTCAAATGTTCATCCTTTACTTTTTTAACAATTGCAGGGCGAATATCTTTAAGATGCACATGCTTAATACGATCGGCGTACTTTTTCAAAATTGCAATGTGATCCTCACCCGAATACACCAGATGTCCGGTATCATACAGCAGATACACTAACGACGGATCAGTTTCGGCCATCATCCTATCGATTTCCGCCGTTGTCTGTACAACCGTCCCCATGTGATGATGATAAACAACCTTCATACCCTTTTCCTGTGCAAGAGCGCCCAGTTTGTTTAACCCTTCGCAAAGCAGCTTCCATTCGGCGTCATTCATACAGTGCTTTTTTTCAAATATAGGCATATCCTGCTGTCCCTGAATACTGTGCCCCTGTTCCGACACGACAATAACCTTTGCCCCCATCGCATGTAAAAAGTCGCGGTGCTTTTTGAACGCCTCTGCCGTTTCTTCAAAAGGCTTCGTTGTCAAAAAAGCACTGAACCACGCGCTTGCAACCTCAAGATTGCGTATTCCAAGGTATTTTTTTAAAACGGCCGGATCACGCGGATATTTATTACCGATTTCCGTTCCTGCATACCCTGCCAATGCAGCCTCGCTGATGCACTGTTCAAATGAATTTTCCTTGCCTAAATCGGGCATATCATCATTTGTCCATGCGATCGGCGCAATACCGAGCCGAATTTTCTTTGCATCAAACATAATCTTTTCTCCTTATACTTATATATTAGTATTTTTAGGGCGACTTTTTGCGATACAATCGCAAAAAACAGGCTTTTCGGGGTTCCGCCTTTCGGCTTCATTCCTTCGGAACGGCTTCGCCGCCCCTACAATCCTTGTCGCTGTTGAGCCGTGTCCGTACTGTATGCAAAGTTTAGTATTTTCTTGCTTGAGCAAGATGAGCTTCTTTTTGCTTGTAGGCTTCCTGTACCGATTCCGATGCCGAATTGCCTGCAATACCGACATGCCACCAAGCGCCGTATCCGTCGGTCATGGTCTTAGGCAACACCTTAATATCGATCAATACGGATTCAGGGACGGTCATTGCGTCTTTCAACGCGCAGGCCAGTTCATCAAGCGTCCGCGCCGTATAAGCTTTAAGGCCGTAGCCCTGCGCCACCATTGCATAATCGATCGGTATCATTTCACCGTCCTGCTTTCCCGTTTCAGCATTCCTAAACCGGAATTCCGTTGCAAGGCTGGCAATCCCCTGCCCCATTTGCAGGTTATTAATACAGCCGAAACCGCAATTATCAAACAGCAATACGGTAATCTTAATTCCCTCCTGCCGCGCCGTTATCAACTCGGAATGCAGCATCAAAAAGGCGCCGTCCCCAACCATACTGTACACAGGGCGCGCAGGCTCCGCAAGTTTTACCCCGACTGCGGAGGCAATCTCGTAGCCCATACAGGAATACCCGTATTCAAGATGATAGCCGCCGGGTGAATCCGTTGTCCACATCCGCTGTAAATCCCCCGGTAAACTGCCCGAGGCGCCGGTTACAACCGCATCGGCTTCGATTGTCTTGCGGATAAGCGCAAGGGCAGCCGTTTGCGTAATAACGCCGCCGGTTGCGCGGATAAAATCATCAATCGAATGAGGATTGCGCCTTTCAATAAGCGGCTGAAATCCCGTTCCGTTTTTAAGATAGGCATATTCTGAAAGCCGCTCCATCTCCGTATGCCAACCGGCCTGTGCAGCCTCGATTTCTCCCGAATATCCGGTATGATACTGCGCGTTTTTAAGCGCCGGAAGCAGTTCTGCAAGGCAGACTTTCACATCACCCACAAGCGGCAGCGCATCCAGCTTTCCCGCATCAAAGCCGCTGACATTTATCGAAAGGAACCGGACGCCGGGATGCCGGAACAGCCATTTTGAAGCAGTGGTAAAGTCGGTAAAGCGCGTCCCTACCCCGATAATCAAATCGGCCTCTTTTGCAATCGTATTGGCGGCGCTGTTTCCCGTTACTCCAACACCGCCGAGGTTCAGCGGCTCACTGCCTGCGATACAACCTTTTCCCGCCTGCGTTTCCGCAAAGGGGATACCGAATATCTTACAAAACGATAAAAGCTCAGGCCCTGCTTCCGAATACCGCACGCCGCCACCGCAAATCACCAGCGGTTTTCGAGCGCCGACGATGCAGTCTACCGCCTGCTTAAGCAGCATTTCATCCGGACGGCGGCGTTCAATTGTGTGTACCCGCTCCGCTAAAAAACTTTCGGGGAAATCCCAGACCTCACCTTGTACATCCTGCGGCAAGGAAATACACACCCCGCCGGTCAGTTCGGGGTCGGTCAACACCCGCAGTGCGTTGATGAGCGCCGTCATCAGCTGTTCGGGGCGATGTACACGATCCCAGTACCGGCACACCGGTTTAAAGGCATCGCTTGTGGTAACCGCTGCGCTATGCGGCAGCTCTATCTGTTGCAGCACGGGATCGCTTTGCCGTGTTGCAAAGGTGTCGCCGGTAAAGACCAAGAGGGGAATATGGTTTGCCGTCGCAAGCGCGCAGGCGGTTACCATATTTGCGGCGCCCGGCCCGATAGACGATGTGCAGGCGATGATTTTTTGCCGGTTATGCTGTTTGGCAAAGCCGACCGCCGCATGACACATTCCCTGTTCATTCCTTCCCTGATACACCCGTAAACTACCCGAGTCGGCCGCTAAGGCCTCACCGAGACCGCAGACATTCCCATGCCCGAATATCGTAAATATTCCCTCTACAAACTTTATCTTCTTACCGTCCCGCATCACATACTGGCGGTCAAGAAATGTCGTTACCGCTTGTCCAACCGTCTTTCGTACCATCGCCGATTCCTCCGTTAGATTTCTCCATATATCCATATATCTAAGGAAAACCTCTAAAAAACCAAACTTTTTAGAGGTTCCCGTTCGGGTCTCAAAAGAGCGCCGGTTAATTTGTTTCTATAGTTCAAATAGTAGCATTGAACGAGCATGCCGTCAAGAATTTTTTTTGAAAAATGCTCACTACATACCCATATAAACAGCAAACATCATCAATAGATAACAGCAATATAACACTAAAATCATATTTAATATACCATTATTTATCAATTTATTACTTGAATTTACCCAAAACCTATAGTATACTTGAGCCAGACTATAAGGAGGCTGAAGAAAATGATTTCTCTCGGCATTATCGGTGCAGGAAGAATCGGAAAGGTTCATGCACAAAGTATTATGAATCACATTACCTCGGCACGGCTTAAAACGATTGCTGATCCCTTTATGAATGAGGAAACCGAAGCCTCACTCCACGCACTCGGCGTTTCCGATTGCACGAAGGATTATAAAAAGATATTAAACGATCCTGAAATTGATGCGGTCTTAATCTGCTCATCAACGAACACTCATGCGGATATATCGCTTGAGGCAATTGCAGCCGGAAAGCACGTATTTTGCGAAAAACCCGTATCTCAAGACATCGCAAAAATCCGTGAGGTAATGGAAAAATTAAAGGGCACAAAACTTAAATATCAGGTAGGCTTTAACCGCCGCTTTGATCATAATTTTGAAGCGGTACGCGCCGCTGTCGCAAATGGAGATGTCGGCGATGTGCATATTGTACGCATCACATCTCGCGACCCTGCGCCGCCGCCGCCCGAATACGCAGCCGTTTCAGGCGGTATGTTCCTCGACATGACTATCCATGATTTTGATATGGTGCGTTATTTAACCGCAAGCGATGTTGTCGAGGTATTTGCAAACGGCGCCGTACTGGTAGATCCGCTTATCGGAAAAGCGGGCGATATAGATACGGCCATTATTTCGCTTAAAATGGCGAACGGCGCCTTAGCCGTTATAGACAATTCCCGTAAGGCGGCTTATGGCTACGATCAACGTGCGGAGGTATTCGGATCAAAAGGTCAAGCAAGCGTTTCCAACGATACAAACTCATCGCTTATATTGAGCAGTGAAACCGGTATCCATGCCGAAAAGCCGCTCTACTTTTTCCTTGAACGGTATATGGCTTCCTTTACAAAAGAGGTACGGATGTTTGTGCAGGCAATCGAACAGGACTGCCCCGTACCGGTTGATATTAACGACGGATTACAGCCGGTATTGATCGCTGCCGCGGCATTGCGCTCTTTGAAAGAACATCGTCCGGTACTTTTATCGGAAATAAAGTAAGAGGCAGGCATCGGCATGGCATTAGCACTGATGACGGATTTATTGCGGGAAGCCGAACAGCACAATAAGGCGGTAGGCGCTTTTAACGTTGCCGATATGGAAATGATTATCGGCGCAATAAAGGCGGCGGAAACGGCAAATACCCCGATTATTCTGCAAATTGCACAGGCGCGGTTGGTTTATTCCCCGTTCCATTTAATCGCGCCGATGATGGTGAGCGCCGCCCGCGCCGCAAAGGTAGCCGTAGCAGTGCATCTTGACCACGGACAAACCCTCGATGTGATTCACAGTGCGCTCGATTATGGCTTTACCTCCGTTATGATTGACGGTTCCGCGCTTCCGCTGGAACAAAATATTGCAATAACGAATGATACGCTTGCCGCAGCGAAAAAATACGGCGCGGGCGTCGAAGCGGAATTGGGAACAATCGGCGGCAGCGAAGGCGGCGCCGAGAAAAAAGCCATTACCACCAATCCCGAAACCGTAAAGGAATTTTTACGCCAAGCCCCGGCTGATGCGCTGGCCGTTGCTATCGGGAATGCGCACGGCCATTATAAAGGAACACCGCAGCTTGACTTTGAGGTGCTTAAAACAATACATGCACTGACTCCGGCGCCGCTGGTTTTGCATGGCGGTACCGGCATCAGCGATGAAGATTTCAGGCGTTGCATAGACTGCGGTATACGAAAGATAAACATTGCAACGGCAAATTTTGACGCCTTTGCGGATGGTATACGCGCTTATTGCGCCCGACATGATACGCCCGGTTTTTTTGGCTTACATGAAGCTGCCGTGCAAGGCGTATACAAAAATGTCCTTCGTCATATTGCGGTTTTTAATAATGAGGAGAAAAGCTGATGTATATTAATTTTGAACGGTCTCGTCCGCTTGATCTTGTACTGTTCGGACGGGCAACCGTCGATTTAAACCCTATTGATTATTTTCATCCGCTGCAGGATTGCGTTTCGTTCAAAAAATATCTCGGCGGTTCTCCCGCGAATATTGCAGTAGGACTTGCCCGCCTCGGGAAAAAAGTCGGCTTTGTAGGAGCTGTTTCCGATGATCAGTTCGGTACCTTTATTACCGACACTTTTCAAAAAGAAGGAGTTGATACTTCCCAAATGGTGCGGACAACGCACGGGGAAAAACTCGGTCTTACATTTACGGAAATTCTCAATGAACACGAAAGCAGTATCCTGATGTACCGCAATCAAGCGGCAGACTTATCGCTTTCTACAGAGCATATCCACGAAGATTATATTCAATCGGCAAAGGCAGTGCTTATTTCCGGTACCGCATTGGCGCAAAGCCCTTCCCGCGAAGCGATGCTGAAAGCGGTTGCACTCGCAAAGAAAACCAAAACGCCGATTATTTTCGACATTGACTACCGCCCCTATAACTGGAAAAGCGAGGATGAAACCGCTCTGTATTATTCGATTGTAGCGCATGAAAGCGCTATCATACTCGGTTCCCGTGAGGAATACGATTTAACCGAACGGCTGATAGGGCCGGGTAAAAATGATGCGGAGACGGCAGCCTATTGGCATGCGCAAAAAGCAAAAATCGTTGTTATTAAGCATGGAAAAAAAGGCTCGACGGCATATACGCAGGACGGAAAAGACTTTTCGATTAAGCCCTTTCCGGTTAAAGCGCTTAAATCGTTCGGCGGCGGCGACGGCTATGCTTCGGCGTTTTTATTCGGTATCTTTAACGGTCGGGATATAATTGAATGTCTTGAATTCGGCAGCGCTTCGGCAGCGCTTTTGGTGGCAAGCCACGGCTGTTCCGCCGATATGCCGTCTGAAGAAAAGGTAAGGCAGTTTATCAAAGAGTGTAAAGCGCAATACGGCGAAATGGTTGCGCGGGAGGGATAAAGGTTATGAATTACGATAGAAAATCACTATTCGGCTATCCTACGTTTAACGAACACGGTGTACAGACACTCACGGAAACAAAAGGGCTTTATGCGAATATGCTGATGAACATTTCCGTCCACCGGCTTACGGCAGGGCAAACGCTTTCTTTACAGGATGCGGCGCAGGAAACTGCTTTGCTGCTCCTTGAAGGAGCGGTACGCTTTGCGTGGGACGGTAAAACCGAAACCGCCCAGCGACCTACTACTTGGGACAATACCGGTTATTGCCTGCATATCCCAAGAAATACTGCGGCAACCGTTACAGCGGAGCAGCCCTCGCTCGTACTGGTACAGCAAACGGAAAACTCCCGTAGTTTTGCCCCCGTGTTTTATACTCCCGATACGGTAAAAATCAACACCTTCGGCGCCAATATACCCGGCAACACGGCGGTACGGGAGGTTACAACCATCTTTGATTACAGTACGGCTCCATATTCCAACATGGTCATCGGAGAAATCTTTAACCATGCGGGATTGTGGTCAAGTTTTATTCCGCATACCCATGAGCAGCCCGAAGTATACTACTATCGCTTTGATAAGCCGCAAGGGTTTGGCGCTTGTTTTATCGGGGACGAGGCGTTTAAAATTAAACATGAAAGTTTTGCAGCCATCCCGGGCGGGTTAACCCATCCGCAGGTTGCCGCTCCCGCCTACCGCATGACCTATGTATGGATGATTCGGCATCTTGACGGAAACCCGTGGACAAGCCGATGCGATGCGCCCGAACACCGCTGGATAGTTGACCAATTCGGTAGTATTGGGTATTAAATTATTCATACTATGAGAACACAGCGACTGGAGAAAATTGAAGACTTTATTTATCATTATCAAGCGGTAACTCTTGACCAACTTTGTGATGCCTTTAAAGTATCAAAAAACACTATCCGGCGGGATATTGATGAAATTATTAAAGGAAAAAAAATTGAAAAAACATACGGCGGGGTACGTGTTGTAAAGGATGCAATTGCGCTGCCTTCTTTTGGCGATCGAACGGTTCAGAATCTTGCTCTAAAAAAGCGGATTGCGCGCACTGCTTGTGATTATGTAAAAGATGGAGATATTATCTTTATCGATTCAGGCACCACCACCTGTCACATGATAGAAGGACTGCAAAACAAACAGATTACGGTGCTTACCAATAATCTTGAATTTCTTATTCAGGCAGTGCCGTATACCGGTTTACAAGTCTTTAGCCTCTCCGGCGAACTGGATAGGAGTACGCTTTCTTTTACCGGCCCGCATACGCTTGAGGTTTTGAAAAGTTATAATATTTCCAAAGCTTTCATGGCGGCAACCGGTATTAGCGCCCATGCGGAAGTCAGCAATACGGTTCCGGCGGAATCGGTAGTGAAGAAGCTTGCTATCGCCCGTTCGCAGGAAGTATATCTTTTGTTAGATAGCAGTAAATTTAATCAAACATCAATGGTAACCTATAGCTCTTTCAGCAATTTGGATGCTCTGATAACCGATAAACAACCGACAGACGATTTACTTATTGCTCTTCAAAAAAATCATGTTGAGATTGTGCTTACTCAATCGTATCAAACTTCCGATGATAAAGCTCATTAATCCGCCGGTATACAAATGGAAATTCATATACCGGCAAAGAAATTTTACAAGTTTTTCAGGCTAAATAGTGCCGTCCCATGTGCTTACTTCGCTTGAATGAATTTCGTGTTCATCAAACCAGTGAGTGGTAACAACTTTTGTTTCCGTAAAGAACCGATAACCGTCTTTGCCGAGCGTATGTAAATCACCGATGAACGATTCTTTATGCCCTGAGAAGGGGAACATTCCGATAGGTACCGGTATACCGACATTTATTCCAACCATTCCCCCATCGGTATGACGCACAAATTCCCGCGCATAGTACCCGTTTTGGGTGTAGATAACCGATCCGTTTGCAAACGGGTTTCGATTCATAATTGCAAGTCCTTCTTCAAAGGTCTTTACCCGCTTGATACATAACACAGGGCCGAAAATTTCCTGTGTACCGACCGTCATATTCTCCGTAACGTTATCGAGGATAGTCGGGCCAAGGTAGAAGCCGTTTTCTGCACCGGCAACGGTATGATTTCTGCCGTCTAAAACGAGCGTTGCTCCTTCTTTAATACCTGTTTCAATCCATTTAATAATGGAAGCCTTATGCTCGGCATTGACAACAGGCCCAAGCTTTGTTGCCTTATCATAGGCTTTTCCGACAGTAAGCCTCTGGGCTGCCTCTTTAAGCTTCGCAACGAGCGCATCGGCAATACCCTCTTGTACAACGACAACCGGCAGCGCCATACAGCGTTCACCGGCGCACCCGTATGCCGCATTAATAATGCCGGCTGCAGTCCGTTCAATCGGCGCATCATCCAATACCAATGCATGATTTTTTGCTTCACAGAGCGCTTGAACCCGTTTACCGGTAGCGGCAGCCGTTGAATAAATATGCTTACCGACCGACGTTGAACCGACAAAGGTTATCGCTTTAATATCCTTGTGAGTTAATAAAATCTCCGCTTCGGTACGGGAACAGGTTACAATGTTAATAACTCCATCCGGCAACCCCGCTTCTTTATAAAGTTCAGCGATACGCAACGCCGATTGCGGTGTAAAAGTTGCTGCTTTTAGTACAATAGTATTCCCGCAGGCAACACAAATAGGAGTCATCCATCCCATCGGTATCATCGCAGGAAAATTGAAGGGGACAATACCGGCGCATACGCCGATCGGTTCCCGGTAAAGTACCGTATCGTAGCCGAACGAAGCATCCATCAAACTTTCACCCATAATGAGCGAAGGGGCGGAAATCGCTTGTTCGGTACCTTCTTTTGCTTTCAATACATCGCCTTGCGCTTCTGCCCATGCTTTTCCGTTTTCTAACGCTACCAAATGAGTAAGTTCATCCATGTGCTCAATCAGTAAATCTCTGACCTTATACAATATCTGCGTCCGTTTCTGCACTGGAGTTGCAGACCATGCCGGAAAAGCTTTTTTTGCGGCTGCTACCGCAGCATTTACTTCCTCTGCCGTACAGCAAGGGACTTTTGCAATTACCTCTCCGGTACTTGGATCATAAGCATCTGAAAATTTCTGTGTTTTTGAAACGATATGCTTCCCATCGATAAAAAGCGGCAATGTTTTAACCATTGGTTCCTCCTTAGTTTTATTAAACCAGTATGTTATAAGTATTTTATGAGCAACTTATGGTAATATTATAGGGTCTCTATGGTTATATGTCAATTGAAATATTCGGGAATCATGATAATGCAAAATTCATTTCGGCAATTGCAGGGGGAATCATTCTTAGGTACCCACCCGTACAACCTTATCGGTACGTTCTACAACCATGCCGATAATTGCCGGTTTTCCGCAGACGGTATTTTCAAGAACAGCGCAGAGTTCTGTGTATAACTGTTGAGCGTCTTGTTGCGCTACCGCAATAACAAGACCGCCTGACGTCTGCGGGTCAAACAGGATGTCTTGATAGGCGCGCGGCACTCCGTCCAGAGCAGCATTATCGCCGACAAAGCTTCTGTTTGAATACGCTCCGGCGGGAACAAAGCCCATTTCGGCATATTCAACGGCAGCGTCAAAAATCGGCAGCGATTTACAGGTAAGCTCAATACTGAGGCCGCTCCCCTTTCCCATCTCATATAAGTGCCCCAAAAGTCCGAAGCCGGTGATATCCGTACAGGCATGAACCTCGTATTTAGTCATCACAGTGCAGGCGGCGGCATTTAAAAAGGCCATAACGTCATACACGCTTTTAAGCTCGTCTGTACCGAGCATATCAGCCTTCGCTGCCGTCGTTAAAATACCGGAGCCGATGGGCTTGGTTAAAATCAGTACATCACCCGCTTTACATGCTGAATTTCGCAGTATTTTATTGGGATGCACAAAACCTGTTACCGCTAAACCGTATTTCGGAATGCTGTCGTAAATGGTGTGCCCGCCGCAGATAATTGCACCTGCCTCAAACGCCTTGTCGGCGCCGCCTCGCAATATTTCTTTGATAACGGGTTCGGGCATTTTTTCCGAAATACAAAAAAGATTGAGCGCCAGTTTCGGAACACCGCCCATCGCATAAATATCGCTGAGCGCATTAGCGGCGGCTATCTGCCCGAACATATACGGATCATCCGTAATGGCCGGAAAAAAATCGGCGGTAAAAATTAACGCCGTTTCGTCATTGATTTTATAAACAGCCGCATCATCCGATGTATCGAAGCCGACCAATAGCCGGGGATCGGAGCAAATAGGAAAGCTTTTTAATAATCCGTCCAGTGCACCCGCACCTAATTTTGCCCCTCATCCCGAATAGGACGAAGATTTAATTAAACTGAAATTCTTATCAGGGATTGCACAGCTCATGTTTGCCTCTTACTTGTCCGCTGCGGTGTATGTTCCGGCGGAGTCAAAGCTGAACACTTCATCGCGTTCAATGTTTGCGAAGTTCTCAGCGCCGAACACAGCGCCGCCTTTTATCGTAACTTTAACCGCCGTACCGCAGGCGGAGCTGAGTTCGCGCGGCACGGGAATAAGCTTTACGGTAATCATACCGTTTTGCACAGCCTCGCTCTTTTCAAGACTGCGCATACAAACGAGCGCTTCGTAATGAGTGTGAAACGTTATTACGTAACCGCAGCTCATTTTGAAACGGTGATTTTCCAGTCGCTGCCGTCGGCTGAAACGGAGGTCTTTGCCTTCATCTTATCGCAAAAGCGGATAACGTTTTCTTTTGAGGTTTCATTATCGACAAGCACCGTAAAATTCTGATGCGCATCGAATGCTTTTTTTGTCCGTACTACCGGTTCGGGGCAGGAAAGCCCCCGTGCATCTACCATATAATCTGCCATTTTGATCTCCTTCTGCTAAATTACTAAAAATTCGGGCACCGCTTAATATTTGCTATGCTTTATGAGGGGTACTGCTTAAAGATTTTGTACGTTTTAAAAAACGGCATCCCTAATGAGGTCGATAATTAGGGATGCCGCGAAAACATTATTTATTTTTTGCTGCGTAGTATACGCTGACACAGGCTGTTACGACTAATCCGATAACAACGGCGATCATACCGGCGCTTGTCGGCCCTTTCCCGGAAGAAGCAAGCCCGAAGTTGTGAGCGAAAGCGGCGCCTGCAATCAAACCGGTTACGGTTACAGCCGAGTCGGTGTTACCCTCGCCGGTTAAGATGAGCTGACGTAAGGGGCAGCCGCCGAGCAAGACACTTGCCCAGCCGACCAGCACCATACCGAGCGCGTTCCACAACCCGTCGGTGTGGGCAACTGCCTGCCCCGCAAGCCCGAGCTTAAACTGTCCGGTTACAAGCGTTCCGACAAACACAGCAACTAAAATAGCAATACTTCCCGTTAAAAGGTGAAAATCTTTGAGCATAATCGCATCGCGGATACCGCCTGCGGTACAGAGCCGGCTGCGCTGTGCTAGTGCGCCGCCGACAAGACCGATACCGAGTGCGAGCGCAATCGGCGCATGCATTGAACCGGGACCTTTTTCGCTAAAAACGAGAACGGCAGGGAATGCAACCAATAAAATGAAGAATACGATCATCACGATGGGGGCAAGCATCCCTTCCTGTCCGGATTGGGGATATGCGCGGCTTAACGAGAAGTTCTTGTTGAGGAATACCACTCCAATCGCGATACCGATGATGAACCCGACAAGTCCAAATATCGCATTCAAATCGCCTGCGCCCAAACGTAAAAACATACGAAGCGGGCAGCCTAAGAACATCAACGCACCAATCATTACGAAAAAGCCTAACACAAAGCGGGTAAAAGGCGCTGAACCGCCACGGGGCTTAAATTCTTTTTTTATAAGTGCAATAGCAAACGCACCGACAATAAGTCCGATGACTTCGGGGCGCATATACTGCACCACAGCCGCATTGTGCAGTTTTAAGGTACCCGCAATATCGCGTAAGAAACAGGCAATACAGAAGCCCATATTTCCCGGGTTTCCGAATTTGACCAATACGACAGCCGCAATACCAATGAATGCGCCCGTCAGTGCTACCATGAAATGTTTTTTCATTCCATTCCTCCAGCTTTGATTTTTTTAATAAAACTATAAAAAAAATTATATATAGTATGATACAAGGACTTTATGGGACTGTCAAGATTTCTTTTAAAGACCTCGGTCGAATTGATACGATGTCAATTATCAATTAATAGATGTCAATTGATACGATTGGAAAACAGCTTTTTTTGTGCTATATTATTATCAATTCTACTTTAGGATTGGTGTTTATGAAAGAAAAATTATCGATGCTTTGCTCGGTTTTAAGTAAAGACCAACCGGTACTTATACAAACGCATGATTTTCCGGATCATGATGCCCTCGGTGCGGCTTATGCTCTTTTAAAACTTTTAGAAAGCTACGGCTATAAAGTGGAGATTGCTTATGGTGGTCATATTCAAAGTTTATCGTTAATAGAATTTGTAGAATATTTAGGCTATCCGCTTTTAAAACTTGATGAAATTGATGATAGATGCAGAAAGATACTGCGGCAAAACCGCATTTTTAAACGCTGTCATTGCATTAGCTCGTTCTGAACAAGGAAAATAAAACCGATACAAGCAGAATCAACCGATACCGCCGTAGAAAATACCGAGAATATATATGATGACGGTAACGCCGCAGTAAAGATATTTTCCTTGCACAACATACGCGCTGCTGACCGGTTTTAAGTGACCTTTTGAAACTTCGCGCAACACGAAATCTTTATTGCATACCCAGAAGAACATAATACCGGCAAGTAAGGCTCCGAGCGGAATAATATAAATACTGATAACATCCATCCATATACCGAGTATGTTTCCGTCTTCAACAATAAGTCCGATAAGGAACCCGAGACCGAGCACGATGAGAAGCGAAACCTTTCGGCTCAATTTAAACTTTTGCTGCAGCATCTCTACCGGTGTTTCATACAGATTGATCAACGAAGTAATTCCGGCGAACAATACCGCGACAAAGAATATAATCGAAAACAGAGTACCGGCAGGCATCTCTTTAAAGATCATCGGCATGGTGATAAACATCAGCGGAGGCCCTGCTGTCGGTTCAAGGTTATACACAAAGACCGCGGGGATGATAACCAATGCTGCAAGCAGCGCTGCGAACGTATCGAATATCGCCGTGAATTTTGCACTGGTTGGAGCATCTTCATTATCCTTCAAATAGCTGCCGTATACCACAGTACCGCTTCCGGCGAGTGATAACGAAAAGAATGCTTGACCGAGTGCATAAACCCACGTTTTTACATCCGCCAATTTACTCCAGTCTGCTTTAAATAGAAAGGTATATCCGTCAGCTGCTTTCGGTAATGTCGCAACACGAATGGCAAGAATAATAAACAAGCCGAAAAATGCCGGCATCATCACTTTGTTGACTTTTTCGATACCTGATGAAACACCTGCCGCCATAATTATAAAGCAGCCGATAATTGCGGCACTGTGCCACGGTAAGCTTGAAAGCCGTCCCGCAATGGCACCGAAGTATGCACCGCTGTTCTCTGCAGCAAGCATGGAGCCTAAAAAAGCTCCTACTGTAAAGCGGATAATCCATCCGACTACAACTGTGTATCCGATTGCAATACCGAGCGAACCGGCAACAGGGATCCATCCGATAGCGGCACCTGAATTATTACCGTGCATTTGAGTTGCTTTCAGAAATGCACCGTGCGGGCCTGTTCTCATTGCCCGTCCTAAGCACATTTCTTCAACAATACCCGTGTATCCGATGAAAGTAACAAAGATGATGTAAGGAATTAAAAATGCCGCTCCCCCGAACTGCCCCGCACGGAACGGGAACAGCCAGATATTCCCCATGCCGACGGCGGAACCGATGCAAGCAAGAATAAACCCAACCTGTGATCCGAATTGATCGCGCCGTGCTTCTGTATTTATCATAGCTGGTTCCTTTTAATAGGCGGATTAGTACGCTTCGTGTTCCGAATGTCCACTTAGGGCTATTTAATGGGTTCCAAGTGAGCTTGGAAGTGGCGCAAAATCGGCGGTTCCCAAATGATGCGGTAACCCTTCACCTGCGAAGCCCGTTCCTTGATGTTGATTAACGCTTCGGCAATGACATCCAAATGAGCCTGCGTATACACACGCCGCGGAATAGCTAACCGTGCAAACTCAAATTCTGATTTAATCTGCTTACCCGTTTCAGGATCATTGCCGAGCATAAACGAACCGATATCGCAAGTACGGATGCCGGCTTCTTTGTACAGCTCTACGCAAAGCGTATGGCCGGGAAATTCATAGTAGGGAATGTGCGGGAACATCGCATTTGCATCGACGTAAACACCGTGTCCGCCCGCAGGATTTTGGATGGCAACACCGGCATCAAGCAGCTGAGATGCCAAATATTCCATAGAAGCATTGCGGTATTTCAGATATTCTTCATCGATACCTTCGTACAGACCAATCGCCAAAGCTTCAAGATCACGGCCGGAAAGACCGCCGTAGGTAATAAAGCCCTCAAACGAAATACAGTTGCCCTTAATCAGTTGATAAATGTCTTTGTTGTTCTTAATACCGATAAGACCGCCCATGTTGACGATTGCATCTTTTTTTGCGCTCATCGTAAAGGTGTCGGCATAGCTGAACATCTCGCGTACAATGTCTTTAATGGATTTATTGTTATATCCCGCTTCGCGTTCTTTAATAAAATAGGCGTTTTCCGCAAAACGAGCCGCATCGATATTAAATAAAATACCGTATTTTTTTGCGACCGCAGACACTTCACGGAGATTTTGCATCGACACGGGCTGACCGCCGGCAGAGTTGTTGGTAATGGTCATAACAATCATGCCGATATTTTCTTTGCCGTATTCATTGATATACTTTTCAAGTTTTTCAACATCCATATTGCCCTTAAAGGGGGCATAGACGGACGGCTTTTTCGCTTCCGCACACACGCAGTCTACCGGTTTCCCGCCGGACAAAGTGACATGCGCTCTTGTCGTATCAAAGAACATATTGGAAAGAGCGAACTGCCCTTTTTTAAGCAATAAGGGGAACATCACTTTTTCCGCCGCCCGTCCTTGATGTACCGGTTGGATAAATTCGTATCCGAAAATATCCTGTCCCGCTTCGAGCAATTTAAAATAGCTTTTGCCGCCGGCATACGCCTCATCCCCGACCATTACACCCGCCCATTGCCTATCGCTCATTGCGTTTGTGCCGCTATCGGTTAATAAGTCGATGTACACATCTTCCCCGCGCAAGTTGAACATATTGTACTTTGCCGCTTCAAGCTTTTTGAGGCGTTCTTCGCGGGTTGTCATTTTAATTGGCTCTACCATTTTGATTCTAAACGGTTCCGGTACATACTTTTTCATACGATTTCTCCTTTTGTGTTACTGTGCTAAATATTCGTTAATGCTCGCCGCCGCTTTGCGTCCTTCACCCATCGCGAGGATGACGGTTGCCGCACCGAGTACGATATCTCCGCCCGACCAGACTTTCGGGATGCTGGTTTTCTGGTTTTCATCGACGATGATGTTGCCGTTTTTTGTTACCTGCAATCCTTCCGTCGTTTTTGCCATCAGCGGGTTAGAGCTGTTACCGAGTGCAACGATAACCGTATCCACCGGGATTTGATGCTCAGTACCCGGAATGGCGACGGGGCTGCGGCGGCCGGAAGCATCGGGTTCACCGAGCTCGTAGTTCAGCACTTCGACTGCACACACCTTACCGTCTTTGTCGCCGATAAAGCGCGTCGGGTTTTGCAAAAAGCAGAACTCAACACCTTCTTCTTCCGCATGGGCGATTTCTTCGGCACGGGCAGGCATTTCGGCACGGGTACGGCGGTAAATACAGTACACTTTATCGGCACCGAGCCGGTATCCCATACGGGCGGCATCCATCGCGACATTCCCGCCGCCGATAACCGCAACAACCTTTGCAGGATACAGCGGTGTGTCCGCCTTATCTTCTTGATAGGCCTTCATCAAATTGGCGCGGGTTAAATACTCGTTTGCGCTGAATACGCCGATAAGGTTTTCCCCGTCGATGTTCATAAATTTAGGGAGTCCTGCGCCGGTACCGATAAAGGCGGCGTCGAAACCGTCTTCTTGGAGCAGCTGTTCCAGTGTTGCCGTCCGTCCGACTAAGAAGTTGGTTTCAAATTTGACGCCCATCTTTTTAAGATTTTCCACTTCTTTCGCGACAATGTCTTTGGGGAGCCGGAATTCGGGGATTCCGTAGACCATAACGCCGCCCGTTTTATGGAAGGCTTCGAATACGGTTACCGCATGACCGGCACGGCGGATATCGGCGGCGGCGGCAAGACCTGCAGGTCCCGATCCGATAATCGCAACCTTCTTTCCGGTATCGGGAGCAACCGGCGGAATTGTTGTCTTGTTATTATTTCGTTCCCAATCTGCAACAAAGCGTTCCAATCTGCCGATTGCAACCGCCTTATCCACTGATTTATGCATTTTGCCGACGGTACATACTGCTTGGCACTGTTTTTCTTGCGGACATACGCGGCCGCAGATAGCGGGAAGCAAGTTCGTCGTTTTAATCGTATCGACAGCGGCCTTAAAATCTCCCTTCTGAATACAGGTGATAAATTCGGGGATGGGTATACCGACCGGACAACCCTGTACGCAGGGGCGGTTCTTACAGTTTAAGCAACGTTCCGCCTCTATCCGCGCCTGTTCTTCGGTATAGCCGGTTGCAACCTCGTCCATAAGGCGGGCTCTGGCATGCGGTTCAAGTACCGGCATTTCCTGTATCGGGATAGCGCCGCGATCCTTCATTTTTAATTCTTTATCTTTCAGTTCGCCCCAATATGTTTTTGCCTGTTCCGCAAGTTCTTCACGGGGCACATAGTGATGTTCGGTATTTGTATTTTCATTTTCCATTTCATACTCCTCTATCCGGCAAGTCTCCGAAAATGCCGGTTCATCCTTGTTCGGATTAATTGGCGCCGTTTGACAGTCCAATTCTGCATGCATGACGATCGTGATCTTCCCGTTCCTTAAAGGCCTTCATCCGCATCATCATATTGTCAAAATCGACTTTGTGTCCGTCAAATTCAGGTCCATCTACACAGACAAACTTTGTCTTTCCGTCAACCGTAACGCGACATCCTCCGCACATTCCAGTGCCATCAATCATAATCGTATTTAACGAGACCACCGTGTGTATTCCGAACGGACGAGTTGTTGCTGCGCAGAACTTCATCATAATCGGTGGACCGATTGCGATAACCTCTTGAGGCGGCGCTGCGCTTTCGCAGATTTCCTTTAACGGTTCGGTAACCAGCGCTTTTCGGCCGTAGCTTCCATCATCCGTTACGATAATGAGCTCATCCGCTATCTTGCGCATTTCTTCCTCGAAAATCACGAGTTCTTTTGTACGACCGCCGATGATAATGATAACTTCATTACCGGCACGTTTATAAGCTTGGGCAATCGGGTGTAAAGGCGCCGTACCAATACCGCCGCCGACACAGACAACTTTTCCGACCTTTGCAATATGCGTGGGATTACCGAGCGGACCGAGAATTGCCGCAATCGAATCGCCTACTTCTTTTCGGCAGAGCTTAATCGTGGTTGCCCCAACTGCCTGAACGACAAGGGCTATCCACCCTTCGGAAGGATCGGCATCGGCGATGGTAAGCGGAATGCGCTCGCCGTAATCGATATCAAGCTGAATAATAACAAATTGTCCTGCCTTTCTCTGACGGGCAATTTCCGGTGCCGCAACGCGCAGATAGAAAACATCTTTTGAGAATTGTTTCTTCTCTAAAATCGTGTGAATCATTCGACCTCTTTATATAGATAAAATATGGTATCATTTATAGGTGATACACATTTCGTGCTATTTTACTCGTAATGGTACGGAATATCAACAGGGCAACCGTATCAAAAATATTTTTAGCGGTTGCCTTCCTTCTGTGCGAAATTTCATAGGTATAAGATGAGCGTCTACAATGCTGCCGCTCATCTTAACCGTCAAGTTTTCTTTCGAAAACTTGCGTATTGACGTGTGCGCCTGAGGCGCACCAATGCAACGGTTTCAAAAATTCATATTTTATTCAACTGTTGCATTTCAGGGAAATAAAATTTCGCACAGTTTTCTAGCAAATAGGTAAACACATCAGGCAGGGTAGATAAAAATCGCAGAAAAATTGAGACTGTGAGACCATTTGAATCACGAAGAGATTCAACTCTGGTCGAATAGTTTCAATTTTTCTGCGGGGTTGTTAAAAAGACGGCCTAATGCGTTTACCCTAGGAATATCAATATAAAGCATTGCGAAAATTATCAATTTCTCTTATACTGAATATATGGATAATGTTGCAACTATACCGGTAGATAAAAACAAGATTAAGCAAGCGGTGCAGATGAATATACCCATCTCGATTAACACGTATACGCTCCCCAAGGAAACGGAAACCTACATCGTCGATGTTGCGAAGGCTTTCCTCGAAGCGGTTCATCAGGACGGCATTCAAGACTATATCGTCTATTGCCTCAATGAGCTGACCACAAACGCAAAAAAAGCAAATACCAAGCGAGTGTATTTTAAAGAAAAGGGCTTTGATATTTATGATCAGAAGTCCTACGACGAAGGAATGCTCAATTTTAAACAAGAAAGCCTCGGCAATATCGATTACTATCTGCAGCAGCAAAAAAAAGAGGGGCTTTATATTAAAGTCATTATGCAGGTTAAGCAGGGGCATATTATTTTCGAGGTACGCAATAATGTGCAGATGGTTGCGACTGAATTTAAACGCATTTTTGACCGGATGGTTGTCGCGCGGGACTATGAAAATGTAGACCAAGCTTTTATGCAGGCGATTGACGATACGGAAGGGGCAGGACTTGGTTTAATTATCATGCTTCTTATGCTTAAAAAAATCGGTTTGCAGGAAGATGCGTTCGAATTGATCCCTGAAAAAGACTTAACGATCAATCGGATTACCATTCCGATTGATTTTACAGTGAACCAGCACCTCGTGGAATTGACTAAGACGATTGTAGATTATATTGAAGAAATTCCGCAATTTCCCGAAAAAATCGTGCAAATACAGCGGCTCATCAATGATCCGAATGCAACGATGGGGGCAATTGCATCTTTTATCAGTGATGATATTGCGCTGACAACCGATCTTTTAAAACTCGTCAACTCGGTTGCGTTCGGACTTACAAAAGAATGTATGAGTATTACTGAAGCGGTTAAAATGGCCGGTTTACGGGGTATTCAGCATTTGTTGTATTCCGTTGGAACACTACAAGTTTTAAAAGTAACAGGAAACGAACAAAAAAGGCTGTGGAATCATACCTATCGATGTGCATTTTTCGCATATAATCTTGCTAAAATGCAAGGAAAAACCAAGCTTCTCGAAGAAATATATGTCTGTGCCCTTTTGCACGATTTAGGTAAAATCGTATTCAGTTCCATTTATCCGGAAGTATTGGGAAAGATTAAAGACTTACAAACCGAAAAAAACATTCCCGATCAGGTCATCAAAAGCGTGATGTCGGGGATGGAGCACCAAGCAATCGGTGTCGCTGTTGCTGAAAAATGGCATTTACCCGAAGCTATTATTAATACGATAAAATACCAATACGAACCGGAAGCTGCCCCTAAAAAATATTATGAGCTTGTTTCTACGGTAAGTTTTGCTGAATTTATGTTACAGTTTTTTGATGGCAATATCAGTTACTATCAAATTCCGCCGGTTTTGCTACAGCAGCATAATATTGAAAATGAAGCGCAGCTACGTGAACTATGCGGAAAGCTCAATTCAAAATTCCACGAACCCGTATAACACATCCGTATGAACGAACAGGAATCGACACTCCCGCAGACTTCTATTCCCGCACACGAACACAGCGACATGTGTGGAATGGTCTGTATTCAAGATTTATCGTTTAAATACGGAGCCGGTAAAAAACCATTATTTGAAAATCTCTGTCTTACAATTAAGAAAGGAGCATATATCTCGATTGTCGGCGAAAACGGCGCAGGAAAAAGTACACTGATAAAGCTGCTCCTCGGACTGTTAACTCCCGATACGGGGAGTATCCGCTGCGGGGCGCACAGTATCGGCTATGTACCGCAAAAAAAGGCGGCGATAACAGGCTTTCCCATTACCGTTTACGAAACCTTAAATTCGTATCGGATATTGCGCAAGCAGCGCGATAAAGGCCTTATCGACCGTTATCTTTCGGATGTCAGGCTACTCGATTACAAATATGCGTTGGCAGGGACGCTATCCGGCGGGCAGCTGCAAAAAATGTATATCGCCCGTGCTCTTATCGGTGAGCCTGATTTACTCATCCTCGATGAACCGTCAACAGGCATCGATATACAAAGCCAGCAGGAAATTTATACCTTTATTAAAAAATTAAATACGGAACAAGGCCTGACGGTTATTTCCGTAGAGCATAACCTTGATGCGGCGGTACTCAATTCAACCGATATTTTCCATCTGGCAAACGGATGCGGGCATCTTTGCAATCCGCAAAAATATGCGGCAGAGTTCCTTCACTTCCGCCGCGCCCCATATACTCCGGATATCCAACTGTAAAAAACAAAGCGCCTAACAATCTTCAGCTAACACCATTGTCCGACACATCCGCATAGAAGAACATTTCAAATATTATACTTGACAACATATTATATTATGAATAATATTATAAAGAGTACAGGAGGTAAAAGTGCTTTTTTCAATTAACTCAGGATTGCTTGAAGCCTGCGTGCTTGCCATCTTGAGTAATGAAGATTCCTACGGCTATAAGTTAACACAGGATGTAAAGGATGTAATGTCCATCTCTGAATCGACACTCTATCCGGTATTAAAACGGCTGCAAACTGCGGGCTTTTTAGAAACCTATGACATGCCCATTGATGGACGCAATAGAAAATATTACCGTATAACGCCTGCAGGGAAACGGCAGCAAAGCTTATACTGCGATGAATGGAAATCATACAAGGAATTAATCGAAAAGATTTTTAAAGGAGCACAGCGTTCATGACCCGTAAAGAATTTATGGCCGAGCTGGCTGCACGGCTGCATCGGCTGCCGCAAGAAGATTTACAGGCGGCATTGCAATATTACGAAGAGTATTTTGACGAAGCAGGCAGTCAAAATGAACAAGCTGTTATAAACGAACTAAAAAGTCCCGCACATGTTGCCTCAAAGATTTTATCGGATTATGCCGTAAAAGAAGCGAAAAAAGCCCGTGCATCTACAAAAAGCGGGTGGCGCGCTTTTTGGTTTACCATACTGGCGATTTGTGCAGCACCCGTCGCAGTACCGCTGATTATCGCATCGGTAGTCATTATTATAGCGCTCGGATTTGCAGGATTTGCGGTTGTCTTTGCCTTGGTGATTGCAGCAGGAGCTATTTTTATTAAAGGTATCGGCAGCTTGTTCTTAGGTTCCGCTTCCGCGTTATTGCTTTTCGGCAGCGCATTAATTCTCGTAGGTTTTGCATTGCTGATCTTTCACGGTATCAGCGCATTAATTGCCGGTATTGGGACTCATATTAAGAATAAGTCAGATAGATGACATCTAAAGAAAACCTCTAAAAACTCAGGCGAATTTTTAGAAGCTCTCAAAACAACATTTTGGAGGATTATTATGGAAAAAAAGCTTTATCGAAGCCAAAACGATAAAAAGCTCTGCGGTGTATGCGGCGGTATTGCCGAATACTTTGACATCGACCCAACCGTCATCCGGTTGTTGTGGATTCTCGCGACCCTTTTCTTCGGCAGCGGTATTCTCTGCTATATCATCTGTGCATTAGTCATGCCGGTAAAAAAAGAGGAACCGCTCGAATATGAATATGTCCGGAAAGATGAAGGCGACACGGAACAATAAGGGGAGCGTATTAAGTGTATTATAGGAGGAACAAATGCTGACACTCATTGTTTTATGTATTTTGTTTACAATATTCGGAATAGGGGGATTAATTTTTACCGTTGCAGGCGGCTTACTGAAGCTTTCATTTAAACTGCTCACCTTCGGCATTCTGCTGCTCATCGTTATTTTATGCGGTATTCCCCTTTTAATAGCAGGCTTATTTTTCGGCGGCTTGGCATTCTTATTTTAGGAGCGCCTGATGAAAAAAAGAATAACAGCAGCTTTTTTGATTATTGGAATTGGCGGTATACTCGTCATTATAGGAATGATGATGGGCGGAAGCGTTAAAAAAGCTTTTTATAAATCAGACTATGAGGAGTGGAACATGGATGACAAGCATACAAATATGGTGCAGCCGGCAGATATACATGAAGTACAGCTCACCTCGAACGATTCCGTTTTAAAACAGCTTAAAGCGGATATTTCTTATGTTACGCTGCGGATTGAACCGCACAATAAACAATCCGTTTCCTACAGCATCACGAATAACACAAAAAGAATCGACGCTTCTGTGCAAGTTGAAGGGAATACGTTGATGATCAGCACAAAAAAGAACCGTAAATGGAATTGGTTTTTGGGATGGCATCGGGATGAAATAGGGCGCTCTAAAACGGTTATCACGGTAAAGATACCTCAAAATACGCTCTTCGATACCGTTGACATCAATACGGGTGCGGCATCGCTGACGCTTGACGGATTTACCGCCGCTCAACGATTTATACTGAATACCGGCGCCGGCGAGGTCAATATCAACAATATTACCGCATCAAATGTGAACATTAAAACAGGAGTAGGAGAAACCGTGTTCCGAAATTGCAGTTTTACGGATACCGAGATGCACACGGGAGTCGGTGAAACCGTTTTTGACGGAAAGATATTTCAGAATCTTGAAATTCATGCAGGAATCGGCGAAATAGATATGCGCATCAACGGAAAAAAGGACGACTATGCAATTGATATAACCTCCGGCATCGGTTCAGTTTCGGTAAACGGCGCGAGCGGAAGCGGACTAATGGGTAATATCGTTAAAGAAAACCAGCGTACTGCTTTACATACTATTGAAGTTAAAGCCGGTATAGGGGAAGTCAATATCAATTTTACCGAATAACAACAGTTTTAGATTCCTACTTGACAATAAGATGCTTTTTCGGTATAAATATATTCCGTTGTTATGCAACAGAATTGTGATGTCTCCTTCGTCTAGTGGTTAGGACATCGGGTTTTCATCCCGACAACAGGGGTTCAATTCCCCTAGGAGATGGCAAAGCCTAAAATAAACTTAACGGTTTATTTTAGGCTTTTTTATTTTTTCTGTCTTCAAAATTTTACTGGAGTCTTTCCAATTTTTCGGCGAGTTGCAAATAAGTTTTATTATAAGGGTCAAGTGCAATAACTTGCTGTAAATAATAGTATGCTTTGCGATAATCTTTATGCTCAAAATACCATTCGTATAAGGCAAATAGCGTTAGCGAACTGCGCGGATCAGCTAAAAGACTCGAGCGCAAAAGCGCGAGCTTCTCTTCATCATTAGATTCAAGCAGCGATTGATAATAAATTAAAACCGACTTCAAAGCTGAACGGGCATCGGCAAGATGGCGGTTAATAACTTGCCTAAGAATGCCGTATCTTTTTGCCCCGTAAAGAGCCTGCAAATATAATGTAATAATTTCGTCGGACGGCTTATTTTGAGCGGCGTTATATGCAGCTTGCGCCGTATCCACCGCCGCTTCCCAGTTATTCATTCCGGCACAAACACGGGCATAGAGTACGACATCTTCTTCAGAAGGATTATTATCATACAAATATTGTGCACGCTCAAAGGCGCTTTCCCATCTTTTTTCCGCTATATCTTCTTTGACAAAAAGACGAATCGCTAGAATATTATACGGGTTTTGTTTTAAAAGTGCATTAATAAAATCGTTAGCAGTATTCCCATTAACGGTATTTTTTGTTTCAAAGCAAAAATTCGCACAAGCAAGAATAACATCCGAAGATTGCGGATAGAATGAATCTGCTCTTTCAAGGCATTGTTTTGCCTCGGTAATATTTTTACTCCATTCAAGTAAAATACGGCTCCGTAATAGAAGATAATCCTTATCAACCTTATTCTGCTTAGCAAATTCATCAAGCATGGCATTTGCTGCTAAATATTCTTTTTTTTCTATATGCAGTCGAACTTGCAAAAAGAACGCACGCCCAAAATCATTGTTTTTTTTAAGAACCCCAGAAACAATCTCATCTGCCTTTTCCAAATTTCCTTTTTCAAGATATGCTTCTGCAAGCAATAGCTGAATCGTTACTGCATTAGGATAACGATCATACAATTTTTCAGCAATTTTATATGCTGTTTCAATATCATTAGTAAAAAGCGCTAAATAAGCAAAGCGCATACCGGCTGGATAACAGCTCTCATCTTGTTCCCATGCGGTTTGATAGTAATTCGCTGCATCCGAAAGCTTGCCGAGTTGCTCGTACAAGAGGCCTAGAAGATAAGGCGGTAGTACAGAAGAAGGATTTAAGTTTCTTGCAATCAACAAACGCTTCTCCAGTACAGAGGCATATTCCTGCAATCCTACCCCCTTTATTAAAATCATTGCCGGAATAACCGCATCAAAAAATGTATTCATACCAAGGTTTTGTGGATAACTATCCTTCTCGATCTGGGTCAATGCATCGAGATATGGATGGGCTTGTTGATAATTCGGAGCATTCCAATCGATAAGCTCGAGAGGATATACAACACGCATTAATCGGGCAGCCAATGTTAATTGTAATTGCTTTTCCTTCGTTAAACCTTGAGAAGTCGAATACACACGGGTTACCGCACTGCGAATACTTGCCGGAGAAGCTATCTCCATATCAGCTTGAACCTGTGAATCGACATGGTTTGATGCCAAATCAGCGGCAGAAGGCAATGGCAGAATAGTAGCCGAAAGAGGGGCAGCAGATGAAGTATCGTCAGAATTACTATTTTTTACTGTAGTACATGATATAAAGAGAAAAATAGAAAATAATAAATACAATACGTAATATTTTGAGATAGGACGAGAAAACATCATCAACAATACCTACCTTTATTCTACACAGTTAGGTA